>JAJXAL010000235.1:0-1734 GCA_021628325.1 Segatella copri
ATCATCCCTCGTGGCGAGCATCACTACAGTCAGTTGGAAATCAATCACTATCAGCATGCCGTAACCCGTGCTGCCGATTATCACATCATGGTAAATGCCCATGAGGCTGTGCGTCCTACCGGTCTCTGCCGCACTTATCCTAACCTGATTGGCAACGAGAGTGCTCGCGGTACTGAATATCAGGCTTTCGGAGGTACCAAACCGGGACATACCGCCATCTTGCCTTTCACCCGTCTGCAGGGTGGTCCGATGGATTATACCCCTGGTATCTTTGAGATGGATTGCGCCAATGGTTCTCATTGCAACTCTACCATCTGCGGTCAGTTGGCACTTTATGTAACGATGTACAGTCCATTGCAGATGGCTGCCGATTTCCCTGAGAATTACGAGAAGCACATGGATGCCTTCCAGTTTATCAAGGATGTGGCTGTAGATTGGGACAAGTCTATCTATCTGGAGGCTGAACCAATGGAGTATATCACCGCTGCCCGCAAGGCAAAGGGTTCTGATAACTGGTTTGTCGGTGGCGTTACGGGCATGAAGGTTCATCAGTCTACCGTAAAGCTCGATTTCCTAGAGAAGGGCAAGAAGTATGTGGCTACCATCTATCAGGATGCAAAGAATGCCAACTACAAGACCAATCCGCAGGCTTATGTCATCACCAAGAAGACTGTAACCAGCAAGTCTGTCTTGAAGTTGAACTCCGTTGCAGGTGGCGGATTCGCAATTAGCCTTCTTGCGCAATAAAATGCAGGATTTGAAGTTATTATTGGAGAGAGTTTTTCTTGAATTAATAATGATGCTCATGAAAAGAATGAATAAAATGTTGTTGGTTGCTGCCTTGGCGGCAACCACACTTTCTGCTCAGGCAGAACAGAAGAAGGGACCGGCTTGGTTGAGTGATGCACTTTTCTATCAGATTTATCCATCTTCCTATATGGATACTGATGGCAATGGTATTGGCGATCTGCCGGGTATCACTTCCAAGTTGGATTACATCAAGTCGCTGGGTGTGAACGCCCTTTGGCTCAATCCGATCTTTGAGTCGGGATGGTTTGATGGTGGCTATGATGTCATCGACTTCTATAAGGTGGATCCTCGATTCGGTACCAATACCGATTTGGTTACATTGGTCAATGAGGCCCATAAGCGTGGCATGAAGGTTTGTCTCGACCTGGTGGCGGGACATTCCAGCACCAAGTGTGCCTGGTTTAAGGAGTCTTCCGAGAAAGATCCTAACCAGCGTTACAGCGACTATTATATCTGGATGAACGATATTCCTGAGAGCGAGAAGAAAGAAATAGAAGCCCGTCATCAGGAGGCAAGTCCGGAGTCTAGTACCCGAGGCAGATATGTGGAGGCGAATGCTCCTCGTGCCAAGTATTATGAGAAGAATTTCTTCGAGTGCCAGCCAGCCTTGAACTATGGCTTTGCTCATCCAGACCCAAATCATCCTTGGGAGCAGAGCGTAGATGCGCCTGGACCACAGGCTGTTCGCAGGGAGATACGTAACATCATGGCTTTCTGGTTTGATAAGGGTGTGGATGGATTCCGTGTTGATATGGCGTCATCGCTCATCAAGAACGACCCTGACAAGAAGGAGGTTTCCAAACTCTGGAATGAGATGCGTGCATGGAAGGACAAGTACTATCCTGAGACCGTCCTGATTTCAGAGTGGGCTAATCCGCAGCAAGCCATTCCTGCCGGCTTCAACATCGATTTCTACATCCATTT
>JAJXAL010000115.1:0-11379 GCA_021628325.1 Segatella copri
TAGGTGCGGCTTTCGTTCTTCCGGCGTTTGATATCAGTGTAGAAGCGGTAGCAGTCTTTAGAATCAACCCCGAATATCTTATAGAGAAGTGGGGCGAGCTGTTTGAGCGGCATATTGCCGTTGTTGATGCAGCCCATCACGTCTATGCCGTAGATAAGTTCCACGAGGTCGATGGCATTGCCCGTCCATTGAAGAAGGCTGGCGGTGGTTTCTGTTGCGTTGTTGGCGGATATTAGTGGTGGCACTTGGGGCGTGGCAAGGAATTTCTGCATCTTTCTTACGAAAGACAGAGCCTTGCTGACGTAGGCGGCAATCTCTCTTTTTTCTTCTGACAGATTACGTACGGGATGGTGCTGCAACTCGATTTCGATGTAGGCAAGCGCGATGACGGTAAGGTTCATGTCCATGCCGCCGTTGCACAGTTCGATCACTTGGGTGGCGAAAGCCGTGTATGCCGTTTCCATATTGCAGTCGCCGGCTTCGTTTATCAGGCGGAAAAAGTCGGTTTCCGCCAGCAAGAAATAATTCATGGTTCTGTCAATTTTGAAAATTACACTTTGTTTTCTGCGTGCGCACATGAATATAATTGGCAAAAAACGCGGCAGAAAATAAAAAATCCAACACTCAATTTTACAAAGTGCTGGATTTCAGAGGTATAAAATTCAGTATTTTTTCACAAGGACAAATTATCTCCGACTTAAATTGTTTGTAATCGGAACATTTATTCTATTCCTGAAAATAGAAATGTATGCTTGCCGCACATTTTGGCTATCTTGCTTTTTTATCAAGGATATAGATAATGCGACATACACCGTTGGGATAGCTTTTCAAAGAGGAAAGCGTCCAGTGTTGCTCTGGCAGAGCCGACTTAAAAAAATGTCGTCCGCTTCCGGATATGAAAGGAACGGTGTATAGTATGATTTCATCCACAGCGTGCATCCGCAGCAGTCCGTTTATATAGTCTGCCGTGTCCGGTGTGGCTTCCGCGAGGTAACGGATGTTTGTGCAGTCTTTTCTCCATTCGTGCAGCATTGAAATGGAATAGTCCGGTGTCACACGGTAAAAGGCTTTCTTCCTGATTTCATCAAGACCGCAACGGTCAAGGCACAAATCCTGATGTGCTTTATCATATAACTCTGAAGAAAGACATCCGTCCATCGTCAGTACGGCGAGAATCTGAACTTTACCCATAATCGTTTCCTTTCGTTAGGCAAGGGTAAAAAAGTAGCGTGCAATTCACACTACCTTCAAGCGATGGCTCTGGTAAAGCCTTTACGGAGAGTACGTGAATGCACGCTATGCGTAAGCATAGCATAAGCATCACGCAATCGTCTCCGTAGTTCCAATTTACCAGATTTTCGCTTGAAACGCCTTGCGGTCTTATCCTATATGTTGGCGGCGAAAAGCTCCTGCCAATCGCCGTTTTTCTCAAATGTTATGCAAAGATAGCCAAATTCAGTGAATTACGGGCTATGATTGCTTGAATTTATATTTAATCTCCTATGCGCACTTTATCTCCTATCGAAACATTAATCTTGTCCAGGACTCCCGATATCTGCGATTTTATTTCGATCTCCTTCATCGGAAAAACATTGCCGGATATGTTTATTTCCTCTTTGATCTCGCGATATTGTGGTTGTGTAGTTTCGTAAATTGCCTTTGTACCTCTTAGCGAAGAACGAAAAGCAACAAATGCCAGTGTGGCGGAAAAGATGCAAATTAATATAATCTTAAATGTCTTCATTATCCTATATTTTCGTTTCTAATGGCGTCAATGGGTTGTATAACAGATGCTTTCATAGCCGGAAATGCTCCGGCAATGACACCGGACAAAATCAAGATAACCAAAGCGAGAACAGCTACATTTATATCTATTTCTGCATGCTTTATCATTGTCGCGTGACGGGCGCTTTCGAGCAACCAATTTATAATCTCAAGAATAGCTGCACCTGATATCAATCCGATGATACCGGAGATTACAGTTATGATGACAGATTCCGTCAGCATTAACACAAGAATGGATTTAGGAGTTGCTCCTACAGCCTTACGGATGCCTATTTCGCTACTCCTTTCTTTGATCACGACAAACATGATGTTGCTTACTCCAACAATACCACTTATCAGAAAACAAATTCCTACGATCCAGATAAACATTTTCAATCCATCAAAGAGTCCCTCAAAAGCAGATGTTTGTGTCTCAAAATTGATTATCTGTAAGGCTTGCTTATCAGAATAAGCAAATTGGTATTTATTAGCGATGAAGGCTCTCAGCTCATTCTCAAATCGCTTGGAATCAACTTCTTTGTTCAGATATAAACAGAAAGCGCGCAATGGAGTCTTATTGTCAATACAGTTTATGTAACTTGAGAAGGGCACATATACCGAATTGATTTCCGAAGCGCTGAAAATATCATCATTCTTTAGTACGCCTATCACCTTAAAATCAATACCGGCAATGTTGATCGACTTACCCAACGCTTTTTGATTATTAAATAAGGTCGTACTGACATTTTCGCCGATAATGGTAACATTACGGGTATTCTCGTCATCTCCTTTATTAAAATATCGTCCATCTTCGTTGATTTTAAGTATCTTAATTCCCATATAGTTTTCATTGATTCCTATAATCTTAAAAAGTCCGCTTTTAGCTTTATTCATCACTTGCGAATAAGGTCCTGTTATTTCAGGCGAAATAGCTTTTATCCCCGGGAACTGTTTCTTTATGCGGTTAAGAAAATGCAAATCGAAATGCAATTGTTCCCCTTCTCTGATATTCTTATACTTCACCCAGAATCCTCATCATTCCATACCATGACGGATTCACCATAAGTTACTAACGTGGTCACATAGCGGTGTGTGGTATTGATATTGTGCTGGGTTTGAAAAATAGCGATTGATTCATTCTCTATTTTCTGTACACGACTACGCTCGTGCAGAACAATAGCGACCATGCTGCCAATGATCGCCATTAAAAGAAAGTATCCTATAAATATTTTATGCTGCAAAAGTATTTTCATTGGCTTGATATTTTACAATCCAAATATTGCTTTCGTACAATATCTACATGCGGCAGAATCACGAAAAATATCCGAGATGAATAACACTAATAATAATTTCAAATTTTTCTATTTATTGCAGTTACATTCCTCCTCCCAACACATGATAAAGTTTGATTACACTTTGTATGCGTTCAAAACGAGTTTGTAGCTGTTGCACTTCCGCTTCGAGAAGAGACTGTTGGGCGGTCAACACTTCCAGATAGGTGGCATTGGAATGACGCATAAGCGATTCTGTCTTTCGCACAGCATCGCATAATGTTTCAACCTGTCGAGCATTGATTTCAATTTGCGATTTTGCCGTCTGCCATGCAGTCAGAGCATCGTTCACTTCTTTTCCAGCGTTCAGCAATGATTGCCGGAACAACAGTTTGGCTTCTTCCTGACGGCTTTTGGCTATCTTCAAGTTGGCGATGTTTGTGCCCCGGTTGAATAAGGGCTGTGTCAGGGAACCGATGGCATTGAGCAACCATTGTCCGGGATTTACGATTACGCCACCGCCGTTATTAGTCCATCCAAGAGTCCCCGAGAGGGTAATATTGGGATAGAAGGCGGCACGAGCCGCATTGGTGGCGTAGAACGCCTGCGCCAGTTCCATTTCAGCCTGACGCACGTCGGGACGGTTGGAAAGCAGTTGCAAAGGGACTCCAATCGAGACAGTATCGGGGAAAGCAGCCTCGGCCAGATTACTTCGTCCAATCGAGTGTGACGGCATGGCAAGTATCGCAGACAGGGCATTTTCTGTTTCGGAAATACTCTTGCGTATGGATAACAGGGATGCTTCGAGTCGCATCACGTTCGCCTTTGCCTGCAATACGCCGGCTTCGTTTGATTTCCCCACTTTTTTCAACGCTTCAAGAGTACGTACGGTAGTCCGCCAGTTCTCCAAAGTCCGGTTACTTATTGCCATTTGTGCGTCAAGCATGGCAAGGGTGTAGTAACTGTCTGCAATAGTGGCGACAAGCTGTGTCTGTACGGCCTGCCGGTAGGCACGGCTTCCTTGTAACGCGGCGGCTGCACCACGCTTTGCCGCCGTAAGTTTGCCGAAGATGTCCAGTTCCCAGCTTGCCGACGCTCCCACATTATATGTCTTTGCCGTTGCTCCGTCATGTTTATTGGCATTACCTTCGGCAGTCAGTCCCAGTGATGGAAGATATGATAGTCTGGCAGTCATCAGGACGGCTTCTGTCGCTTCCACGCGTAACCGTGCCACATTGAGGTCTGTGTTCCGTTCAAGTCCGGTTTCAATCAAGGACTGGAGTTTCGGGTCGGTAAACATTTCCCGCCACGACAGGGACGCGATGGTCGTTGTATCAATGTCCGCCGGTACGTCCCGATACAGATTCTCCGTTGAGAGGTCAGGACGATGATACCGGCTGTATGTGCCACAACCGGCAAACATCCATCCTGACAATATGATATATATTACTGTCTTCTTCATTTAATTATGCTTAACACGTTCTTGAATATATTGGAATACAATAAACAATGACGGCACAAGGAACAACAGAGCCAAAGTACCGACAATCATTCCACCGATTACACCTGTGGCAAGCGAACGGCTGCCGTTGGCACCCACTCCGTGCGCCATCATCAGCGGGACAAGACCGAACACCATGGACAGCACAGTCATCAATATAGGGCGCAGGCGGACTTTTGCCGCACTGTATGCTGCCTGTGCCAGCGTCATGCCTTCCGACCGCCGCTTGCCGGCGTATTCGGTAAGCAGGATGGCGGTCTTGGCAAGCAGGCCGATAATCATGATTAATCCGGTCTGCATGTAGATGTTGTTCTCCAGACCGAAGAGCCACGCAAACAGGAAACTGCCCATTAGTCCGCAAGGCACCGACAACAGAACCGCGAAGGGTATGAACACGCTCTCATACAAGGCGCACAGAATCAGATAGACCAGAACCATGCAGAGCAGGAATATAAGCGTGGCATTGTTGGTCGTCTTGCTTTCCTCACGCGAAATGCCGCCAAACTCGTATGTGTAATTTGACGGAAGCACTTCACGTGCCGTCTCGCCGATGGCTTCGAGCACCTGCCCTGAACTGTAACCCTGCGCCGGCGACCCGCTAATCGAGATGGCGTTGAACAGGTTGAAACGGGTGAGGTCTGACGGGCCGTTGGTCTTGGTCAGGCGCACGAACCGGCTCAAAGGCGACATGCCGCCATCGGAGGCGCGCACATACATGTGGTGCAGGGATTCCGCATTCACACGATATTCCGCCGGAGCCTGCATGGTCACATGGTAGAGCTTGGAGAACCGGTTAAAGTCGGAAACATATTGTCCGGTATAATAGCCCGACAATGTGGAAAGCACATCTGCGGGCGACACACCCGACTGCTCACATTTGGCGGCATCGATATCCACCCAGTATTGCGGATAGTCCGTGGCAAAGGAGGAATAGACTTCGCCGATTTCGGGTCGTTGCGACAAGGCTTCGACAAACTTGTCCGCCTCTTCCTTGAAAGCGGCGATGTTTCCGCCCGCCTTGTCCTGCAAATAAAGCTCGAAACCGTTTCCCATGCCGTACCCGGCAATCATCGGAGGCGACATGGCGAACACCGTGGCATCGGGAATATCTGAAGTGGCGGCATAAATCTTTCCGATGACATCATTCACCGACTGCCCCTCTCCCTTACGATCCTCCCAGTCTTTGAGTGTCACGAAATACATCGCCTGCGAGGGACCGGAACCGCTGAAAGAGAAACCGGCTACCGCACCGCTGTATTCAATCTCGCCGATGCTGTCGAGACGGCTGTTGATACGCTCCATCACCTTACTTGTCTGAGCCATGGATGTGCCGGGCTTCGTGTTCATGCTCACCATGACCGTCCCGGTGTCCTCTTCGGGAATAAGTCCCGTCTTTGTGACATTGACCAGCAGCACCAGCAACCCGAAAGAAATGCCTATGATGCTCCACAACAGCCATCGGCGATGGATAATGAACATCACTCCACGTACATAGCGTCGGCTCAGACTGTCGAAGACGGCATTGAACGCTTTACGGAAACGGGCTGCAAAATTGTTCTTAGTGTTGCCCTGCTCATCGATATAGGGTTTCAGCAGCAGCGCGCAAAGTGCCGGTGAGAGTGTGAAGGCATTGACTGCCGAGATTCCCACGGCAACAGCCATCGTGATACCGAACTGCGTGTAGAACGCTCCCGAAGTCCCGCCCATCATGGCTACGGGGAAAAACACTGCCATAAAGATTATGGTAGAGGTCAGGATAGCCGACGAAACGCCTTTCATGGCATCATCAGCCGCGAGAACTGCTGATTGATAGCCCTCATCGAACTTCGCCTGCACCGCTTCCACCACCACAATGGCATCATCGACCACGGTTCCGATGGCAAGCACAAGCGCGAACAGGGTGAGCAGGTTGATGGAGAATCCAATCATGGACATCACGGCAAATGTGCCGATGATGGAAACGAAGATGGATATGGTAGGGATAAGCGTTGACTTGATGTCCTGCAAGAACACATACACCACCACGATGACCAGAAGTATCGCTTCCAATAAGGTGCGGAGGACAGAGTGGATGGAGGCATACAGGAACTTGTTGGTATCGGTAAGCACCACGAATTCCGTCCCTTCGGGCAAGTCCCGGCTAAGGTCGTCAAGCACTTCGTGAATCTCCTTGATGGTGCTTGATGCATTGGACCCGGCTTTCTGGTTGATGAGCATCATAGCTGCCGGATGCCCGTTCACCTCGGAGGAATAGTTGTAGTATTCATCGCCCAGTTCCACATCGGCAACCTCTTTCAACCGAAGCACATTGCCGCCCGGCAGTGACTTGACGACCAGCTCACCGAACTCTTCCGCTCCGGACAAGCGTCCGCGGTATTTCATCGTGTATTCATTGGCGGTAGGATGATTGGCACCGAAGGAGCCGGTGGCGGCCTCGATGTTCTGTCGTGCAAGTACGGCAGAGATGTCATCGGGGATAAGCCCGTATTGCGCCATCTTGTCGGGACGCAGCCAAAGTCGCATGCTGTAGTTGGAACCGAACAACTGTGCCTTTCCCACGCCGCTGATACGTTTCAGCCTCGGCTCGACATTGATTTTCACGTAATTGCTCAGGAAGGTCTGGTCGAAGCGGTCATCGGGCGAATAGAGCGCGAAAGTCATCAGTTCGGCATTCTGCTGCTTTTCAGTGGTGACACCGGTCTTGGTGGCTTCCGCCGGAAGTTGGCTCAGTGCGCCGTTCACGCGGTTCTGCACGTTTACCGCCGCCATGTCCGCGTTGGTTCCCTGTTTGAAATAGATGTTGATGGAAGCATCTCCCGTATTCGATGCCGTGGAAGTCATATAGGTCATGTCTTCCACTCCGTTGATGGCTTCTTCCAGAGGGGTTATCACTGCCTTCTGCACGGTTTCAGCGTTTGCTCCCGGATAAGTTGCGAATACGTTGATGGTCGGAGGTGCGATGTCGGGGTATTGTTCCACCGGCAAGGAAAACATGGAAATCATGCCCAACAGTACAATCACCACCGAGATAACGCCCGAAAACACCGGGCGGTCTATAAAAAATCGCAGGTTCATTTCGTTTCGTTTTTAGGGGTTATGCTCATGCCTTCTCTCACCAGTCCCACGCCTTCGGCGACAATGGTGTCACCGACCGAAAGACCTTCTTTTACGATAAACCGGTTGCCGTCGTTCAGGCGGTCCACCGTGAGATAGGCGGCTTCCGCCTGTCCGTTTTTCAGACGGTAAGCGATAATCTTGTCCTGCAGTTCCACGGTGGCGGTCATGGGAATGGTTACGGCCTCCGTTTTCGGGTTTTGAAGGATGACATTGCCGATGCTGCCACTCAACAGTTCGCGGTCGGGATTGGGGAACAGGGCTTTGATTTGTACCGTTCCGGTAACAGGATCCACCACGCCGCTTACGGTTTCAATACGTCCTTTCGCCTTGTACAGGCTGCCGTCGTTGAGTTGCAGGCCCACTTCCGGCGTCCCGGCTATCATGCTGTCAATCGAGCCATAGCGAGCCGAATATCGCCGTAGCATATTCTCCGAAATGGAGAAATAGGCATACATCTCCGCATTGTCGGACACGACCGTGAAAGGCTGTGCCATATTGGGACCGACAAGCGCACCGATGCGATAGGGCAATGTGCCTACTACTCCGTTGCTCGGGCTTTTGATTTCCGTATAGGAGAGATTGTTGCGTGCATCCGATTCTTGTGCCTTTGCCTGTTCGAGTTCAGCACACGCCACTGCCAGTTGGTTCCGGGCGAGAGAAAGCTCGTAGTCGGATATGACCTTCTCGTCAAACAATGCCTGCTTGCCCCGCAGCTCGATTCTTGCCGTTTCCACTTTTGCCTGTGCCGCGCTGACATTGGCCTGCGCCGTGCGTAATGCCGCCCGATAGGGCACTTGGTCAATTACAGCCAATACTTGACCGGTCTTCACCCGTTCACCCTCTTTCACTTTCAGACGGATAATGCGCCCGGATATTTGCGGCAGGATGTCCACATCCTGCCGTCCGCGTATGGCGGCGGAATAGGACTCGGAGATTTCCACCGGACTTGCCGCGACCTTTATGACCCGATAACTCTGCACCGCATCCTGCTTGCCGTCCGCCTGCCTGCATCCGGTCGGCAGGAACAGCATGAGAGCAAATGCGGCGAAATTCGTGATAATGAATTGCTTGTTCATATTTTCTTCTTGTTTTGTATTAATTCATAAATTGATTTTTGGAACATGAATAAAAGTTTATCTTTTTCGTTCATGCGGATATTATCAGAATAACCGTCTTTTGTTATTTGATACCCACATGGCTTAACCATAAAAATGCCTAAGCCCTTAGTGTACGAACTTACTTCTGAGGCATAGTCTTTACTTGTATTTAATGGAACTTTCCCTTTAATATGACACCACTCATTATTACAACTGATGTCTTCAATCTCAGACATCAGTTTTTGCAAATCTGTAATAGCTTTGGAACTCGCTACTTGGGGTATCTGCAACTCAAAACAGAGCATCGGTTCGAGAATGTCCACACCTGACTGTTGCAAAGCCAGCCTGAAGACATAAGGGGTCAGCTGTCTGAAATCAGCAGGTGTACTTACCGGGCTATAATACTCGGCTTGAGTAAAAGTTACTTTCAGATCTGTCACTTCCCATCCATGTAAACCAGATTGGCAAGACATACGAATCCCTTCAAAAACGGCATTTTGAAAAGAATGGTTCAGATAACCATAGGAGATGTCACTTTCGATTTGCAACCCTGCCCCTAACGGTAAGGGTTCAAGAGTCAGCCCTATTGTGGCCCAGTAAGGGTTGGGTGGTACTTCGATCTGAATAATCTTATTGACCTTTTTTATAGGTCGTTCTTTGTAGATAGTCTTGATCTCATCAAAATGGACCTTTACGGAAAATCGTTCTTCCAGCAATGTCTGTATGATTTCCTTTTGGGTCAAACCATATAACGAGATTTCCAATTCATCACTATATGAGTTTATGGAAAAGGACAAAGACGGGTCTTCAATCCACAATGTATTCAGAGCGGATATCACCTTGCTTCTCTCTTCGGGCTTATTTGGCCGGACGGAGGATTTGAGAGCGGGATGCTGATGAGATAATCCTTGAATCAAACAAGGTTTAGCACCTAAATAATCTCCGATTCGAAAATCTTCTATATCTTCTACAATCGCGATATCATTGGCACCCACTTCATCAACATTTATCTCTCTGCCCTGATAAATAGTCTTTAGATTTTTAATCTTGATGAATTTTTCCGAATCGTTGATTCTTACAACGTCTCGAAGTCTCAGACTTCCGTCAATTATTTTAAGAAAACTTCTTTTATGCCCTTTGGGGTCATGCTCTATCTTATAGAGATAAGCTGAAAGTCTGTTTGAGACTGATTCTGGAGGAAGTATAAAAGAAGAGATGGCGTCCAACAACTCATTGATACCGATATTGAACATTGCTGATCCATGTAGCACCGGATAGACTTTGGCTTTTGCCACAAGATCGATTATCGTATTCCAATAATCAGCCGGTGAAATTTCGCTATCCGCCAAATATCGTTCTAATATATCGTCGTCATGGTTGCATACAAATTCTTTGTATTCTTCCTTTATATATGTTTGGGAGCAAACCGGATAAACCGATCCATCGACAACAGTTTGCATAAACAGGACATCTTGCGACAGATTTGTTTTTATATCCATATACAAACGCTCCAAATTCACACCGGCACGGTCAATCTTATTGATAAATATAATTGTCGGGATTTGCAGCTTTTGTAAAGTACTGAACAGCAACTTTGTCTGCGCTTGTATGCCTTCCTTTGCGGATAAGATGAGGACTGCTCCATCAAGCATTTTGAATGTCCGCTCCACTTCCGCAATAAAATCCATGTGTCCCGGAGTGTCAATGATATTGCATTTCACTCCATTCCAGATAATAGATGTCGTAGAAGCCCGAACAGTAATTCCTCTACGTTTCTCTATATCCATAGAGTCCGTTATGGTGTCACCATTATCCACACGGCCGCACTTTTCCGTTGCTCCACTGGCAAACAGCAGATTCTCGGTTACGGAAGTTTTTCCTGCATCAATGTGAGCAAGAATTCCTAAATTTATAATATTCATTTGGATTAAGCAATAATATACTACAATAGATGCATTGTCGAAACGCACCTTTTAATACCTCCTCGTAGCATGTGAGAACTACAGGATTACTAACTCGTATTAATATGTATATTATTACTGCCGCATAACGATTGCAAAATTACACAAAAAAAATATATCTAACAAAAGTGGGAGGATTTTTTAACTTTTTTTACCATAGACATTTTATTAGGGAAGCGTAGGTTCAACTGGTAAGTACAAATAAGTAGAAATGTTTGAACAACAACGTTTTAGGAAGTTGAAAAAAATCAAGTTTCTCTCTCGGTATAACGTTTATTTTGGCCAATATCTTCTTTAGTTTGGCATTTGAGTATTTCCCATTCGTGTTCTATTTAGCTCCTTATTATGAGTATGTAGCAAGTTGCTTATCAAATTCAGCCTCTTTGAGGGTCAAATATGGTTTTGCAAATGGTGACTGACAAGACATAAACAAGGTCAGCAGGATTTTTTACATAAATGGACATGAATGTATATAACCTAAAATAAGAATAAATTTTAATAAGGGCTGCCCAAAAAGAAAAAAAATGCAGTTGCCATCCTACAGATACTTGCAGAAAGGATAAAATTTACTTTTAGACCTTTTGGGATAGCCCTTATTAATACTTCAGATAAAATTCCTAAGGTTATATTTTCAATCCTTTGGACCGGGTTTCCTCCTTGGCATACAG
>JAJXAL010000116.1:0-11283 GCA_021628325.1 Segatella copri
AGCTGGAGAACTGCACCAGGGAACTGGTCTCTCTTACCCGTGAGATTGTTGAACTAACCCGTAAGTTTGAGGAAAGATGGTCGCAAAGATAAGTTTCGGAAGTTCATTGTATGGCGCACTGGCATACAATGGTGAGAAGATTAACAAGGAAGAGGGAAAGCTCTTGGCAACGAACAAGATCTTCGATGATTGTTCGGGAAAGACGAGCATCGCCAATGCCTTGCGTGATTTCCAGCGATACCTTTCTCCGCACATCAGAACAGAGAAGCCTGTCGTGCATATCTCCCTGAATCCGCATCCTGATGATGTGCTGACGGATATGGAGATGGAGAACATCGCCCGTGAATACTTGGAGCGCATGGGATATGGCAACCAGCCATACATGGTTTACAAGCATGAGGACATCGACCGTCATCACATGCACATCGTGACCATCCGAGTGGATGAAAACGGCAAGTGTTTGGATAGCCGATACAACTACCATAGGAGCAAGGCTATCACCCGTGACTTGGAGGAGAAGTACAATCTCCACAAGGCAGACCGCAAGCAACGCCAGGCAGACAATCCACTTCGCAAGGTGGATGTAAGCCAAGGCAATGTGAAGAAGCAGGTTGCCAACACAGTAAAATCTCTCTGCGCTACCTACAGGTTCCAGTCCTTGGGCGAGTACCGTGCACTTCTCTCCTTATATAATATATCCTTGGAGGAAGTCAGAGGCGAAGTTGGCGGTCGTGAGTATCATGGTTTTGTCTATTCTGCCACGGACGGACAGGGCAACAAGGTTGGAAATCCTTTCAAGGCTTCCAAGATTGACAAATCTGTCGGTGTGGAGGCAATAGAAAAACGGTTCGCTTATTCTGCCAAGAAGTTCAAGGAGGAAAAGAAACTCTCCGAGATGACCCGTCATAGCGTGGAAGCAGTCTTGAAGCAGACGTACCATAAGGATAAGTTCATAGAACTGCTGAAAGCAAAGGGCATTGATGTTGTTTTCCGCCATACAGCTGACGGCCGTATCTACGGAGCAACATTCATTGACCACCGCACCCAAAGCGTTTTCAATGGTTCAAGGCTTGGAACGAATCTTTCTGCCAATGCCCTGCAGGAGCATTTCACCTTTCCTTACGAGAATGAGCAGCCGTTACCGCTTGCCATTCCAAAGGAAGAAGACTCTGGCTTGGAGCAGGAACTTCAAGGTTCTGGCTTGTTCGATGAATACGGCAGTGGTCTTGGACTTATGGCAGGGAATGGTTCTTCCAACGAGGCACAAGAGGCTGCATTTGACAGAGAACTACGCAGAAAGAAAAAGAAGCGCAAAGGCCCGAAACTTTAATCATTGTCAAGGTTAGCTTTCTTATACAATGGAGAAAGCCTGCCTTCATCCACAGTATCTATTATTAGTTGATTATCAGTGCTATACGCTCTAAACGGTAGAAAAGTGGTTATGTGGATTCTGATTAGATACGAAAAGGTGAAGATTTAACGTATTTAACCTTCAATCACATCAAAAGTAACTACTCAGGTAGGTTTGTCGTACTCCCCAATGCACGACTTCCCTCGTTGCAACCAACGAGAGTAAATCGTTCTTTTACAAAATATGAGGCTGTTTATAATGTCAGCATGCTCGGTTTGAGCTGTGCTATTAATTGTAACTCACGGAACGGAGAAAGATCTTGCTTTTTGGCAGTATCAATGACGGAGTGTATTACTGCATACGCTTCGGCTCCAAGGAACGTACGGAAAAGTCCTGCGACTTTCTGCTTCGTCTTTGCCGGTCTAACTGCCCGTTCACTTGCATTATTGTCATATGGGACATCAGGGTTGTCAAGGAAAGTGAAGATATAATCCTTTTTACCAGACAATCCCTTCTGCATACCAGTAAACTCCTTGTCATCAGTTCCAAGAGGTCCGTCAAGTAGTTCGTCCAGTCGTTTTTTCAACCCTTCACGGTCTATTTCCTCCCATGCTTTTTCTCTGCGTTGCTTCATTGCGTCTGTTATGAGATTGAGCATGTCCTTGGGCCATTGGTTTTCAGGTTGCAACTCTGTCAGATAAACGAGATTACGCTGGAGATGTACGAGGCAAATCTGGTGGGTCTTGACATTCATGCTGAAGTAAGCTCCGTGCCTGTCCGTTACAAGTACTGTATCTGGGAGTCCCTTGTCAAATGTATCCTCTATTGCTTTGTGACCACGTTTTGCATGTGCTTTGAAAAAAGACGCAGTTTCTGTCTGCCATACCCACAGCCAATGCAAGACTCCCGCAATGTCTATACCCGTCTCATCTGCGCCAGCTACTGGAGACTTGCCTATCTTTGACTTGATTCTCTCGTAAAGTGCTCTTGCCCGCTTGGTCATCCTTTGCACTATATTGTTGATCGTACCCTCACTCATGTCTATATGGAACATATCATTCATGAGCCTTTTGATACGCTGGTATGATACAGCGTGCTCTTCACAAAGATATACAACCAGGGCCTGTACATTCGGGCCGTAGAATACGTCTCCGTTTACACCTTCCGGAAACTCGCTGCATACAGTATGCCCACAATTAGGGCAAACCTTCTCCAATATGGAGTACTGGGTTATGACTGGAGCCGGGAAGTTTATATCTATCATCTGGCGAGTCATCTTCTGAATACCCGAAACATTTGACAAATCTTCACCGCAGTCCGGGCAGTTGTCCAATGGTACCTCTACATAAAAATCAGATCTCTCTTCCCTTTGCAAAGTACTTCCCTTATGTCCTGGCTGACCTCCTGACTTCTTGCCAGATGGCTCACGCAATGACTTTGTACGCTTCCTCTCCTCGGAGGCTGCAATATCTTCCTTAGACGGAGGTGTGTTGCTGTTGTGGCTATCTTTCTTTGGTTTCTCCAATTTGTCGAGACGAGCCTTAAGTGTGCAGATTTCCGCATTCTGTTTCTTGATTTTTGCAAGATCTTGTCTGTGTTGCGACTCAAGGTATCCATTACGCTTTTTCAACTCCTTATTCTCAGTCTTTATCGGAGCTACTTCATCTTCGAGTTTTGTTAGTCTTCCAAGAATATATCGCAATGCTTCATCAGCGTCAAGAATAACGTCAGGGTGTACGTTGTTTGTACAAGAATCCTTGCGACTCTTGGCATGTAACGCCCTGCTGGGAACTTTGCTATTTGCTGATTTCTTTGCCTTCATTTCACCTACAAAGGTACAAAAAAAATCCCAAATATGCAAGTAAAATAATGTTTATTTTCCTGATATTCAACAGCTTTTATGAGCGTCAAATGCGAAGTGATAATTGAACGTTAAGCTGCTATCGTTTCGTCATAATATGAGTACGGCAAACCTACCTGAGTAGTTACCATCAAAAATCACGAAATAAGGGTGGGATGGGCGTTTTAAACCGACCCCATAATGTGGTGCATGGAAGTTATAGGACGAAATTTATGAAGGGGTACGGTTGAAACGACTCCTTAAAGAATGTGATTGCCAATCATCCATTTTTATTCTATAAGAATCAATAGAAATGTAGCCTATCATACTGTTTTATCACATTTTATACTTCTTAAACGCAGTTTTTCTATTGTTTATGCTGTATTTCGAGATAAAAACGTTATCTTTGCGGTGTAAAATATGATACCAGTATCAAAAATAGTACTCCAATATGATATTTGAACGTAAGAAATACTTGGATGAACTTATCGCAGGACGTGGAAACGGTCTTGTGAAGATTATAACAGGTGTCAGACGATGCGGGAAGTCTTTCCTGCTGTTTGACATCTGGCATAACTGGCTGTTGGAACATGGGGTGACTGATAGTCACATCATTGAGATACAACTTGATGATTTCCGAAACAGGCGGTTGAGGAAGCCTGATACCTTGCTCGACTATATAGATTCAAAGGTTGTGGATGATGGCAAACCTTATTATATAGTCTTGGACGAGGTACAGTTGGTAGAAGAATTTGTGGAGGTTATTCTTAGCTTGACACACATGAGGAATGTAGATGTGTATGTGTCGGGCTCAAACTCTCGCTTCCTGTCAAGTGATGTTGTGACTGAGTTCCGAGGCAGAGGTGACGAGATACGCATCTGGCCTCTCACCTTTGACGAATACTTTAATGGTATTGGTGGCGATATACGCAAAGCTTGGTTGGATTATTATACTTTTGGAGGACTGCCACAGGTAGCTTTGCTTGAAACGGAAGAAAAGAAGACTGACTATTTGCGTGGTCTGTATGAAACGACCTATCTGCGTGACGTAATTGAGCGCAACCATCTGCGTAATCCTGAAGGAATGAAGGAATTGGTGCGTGTAATAGCTTCGGGCATTGGTTCGTCAACCAATCCAACGAGAATAGCCAATACCTTTCAATCTGCACAAGGGGTAACCATAAAAAGAGACACTATAAAACAATACATAGACTATCTGAAAGACTCTTTCTTGATAGAAGAAGCCTTACGCTATGATGTGAAAGGCAGAAAATATATTGGTACTGAGACGAAATACTATTTCGCAGACATCGGCATTCGTGCTGCCATTCTCAACTACCGCCAACAAGAGGAAACGCACATTATGGAAAACATTATCTATAATGAGCTTCGCAGTCGAGGATATAATGTGGACGTAGGATTGGTTGAACTTGGTGGCAAGGATGAGAACGGTAAGTTTGTCAGAAAACAGTTGGAGGTAGACTTTGTGGTAAACCGCCCTCCATATAGAGTGTATATCCAGTCGGCTTTTCACATGCCAACGCTGGAGAAGGAGCAACAAGAACGTCGCCCATTATTGTCAATCAATGACCACTTTCGTAAGATTGTCATTGTTGGTGATGATATTCACCGTAAGGAAGACGAACTCGGTGTGTTGACTGTCGGACTCTTGGATTTCTTGACAGACAAGAACTTGTTGGAGCAAGGATAAATTATCTAAGCACAGTCTGTTCGTTTCGCACGCCAAGAACGGCAATGGTTCAACCTCGATAGTCCGTAGGCCGTACGCCAAGGTTGTGTGAAACGTAACGGCTAAAATAGGCTGGTGATGAGAATCCGAACATGTCGGAGATTTGCACAAAGGTAAGTGACTTGTCGCGCAACAGACGCGAGATGTCGAGCACCGTGTAGCGGTTGATCCAAAAGTTAGCGGCATAGCCACTGACAGACTTAGACACTTCTGATAGATACTTTGATGTCACACACAACTTGTCTGCATACCAAGTCACTTCCCGGTGAGTGCGATATTCGCCGTTTTCAAGCAAGGAAAGAAAACGGCTCATGAGTGTGGCATATTGTGTGGAAACGTCCTGTTCCTGATAGAGAGAGGCATGGAAATCAAAAAAGTCGATGATGAGCGACTGCACTATATTTATCAACATATTATGATAGAAATGGTGGGCAGTCTGAGCAATGCGTATCTGCAAGTTGTCAAAATTGCGGCGACATTGCTCAAACTGCTCCTCAGTAAGGTGCATGATGGGATTTAGGAACAAGGCCAACTGTCCTTTCATGCCATAGTTGCATTGTGGAGTGCATATTTCTATGAATGGAGCTGCAATATATATCATTATCACACGAAAACGGCTGTCTGCCTTGACCGACTGAACCAGTCTACCTTGACGCACAATCAACAAGTCGCCACGCTTCATCTCAAGCTCCTTGCCGTTGAACATAATATGGCACATGCCATCAAGACATAGCGCATGTCCCAGATAGCCTTTATAAGCTTCTGTTCCTATTCCCGACAACGTGTCGGTAATAATAATGTTTTGTTGCTGTTCCATTCTCACTTTCAGTTAGTCAATCATACTTAATATAACGATAAACATGCGCTTTTATTGTGCTTTGTCGACAATTCTCGAACCACCGAACACATCACTTATCTCCATTGAAGAGAGTGCCTTGTCTATAGCCACGACCTCATCTTGTGAGAAACTGATGTCGGCAGCCCCGATATTCTCCTTCAGTCGGCACAGGCAGCGTGTGCCTGGAATTGGCACAATCCAAGGCTTCTTACTCATCATCCATGCCAATGATACTTGTGCAGGGGTGGCGTGCTTCTCCATGGCAAGTTGTTCAATCATTTCAAACAGACATTTGTTCTTCTCGAAACTGTCCTTTTGATACTGAGGCATTGCTGCACGATAGTCTGTCTGTGCGTCAAACTTCGACTCGGTGTTGTAGCACTCCGAGAGCACACCGTTGGCAAGTGGCGAGAAAGCCACAAAACCCACGCCAAGTTCCTTGCACACGGGGAAAAGACTCTCATGCCAGCGTGCCATCATCGAATAGCGGTTCTGCACGGCGGCAACTGGGCAAACCTTGTGTGCACGTCGCAGATAATCCTCAGTTGTTTCCGAAATGCCCCAATGCAGAATTTTACCTTCTCTTATGAGCGCAGCCATTGTATCAGCCACTTCTTCGGGTTCAACGTTCTTGTCAATGCGGTGCTGGTAGTAGAGGTCGATGTGGTCGGTGCGAAGACGACGCAACGAACCTTCAACAGCAGCTCTGATTACCTCTGGACGTGAATCTGGGATAAGTGGATGGTTGCCCGGAAGTTCCGGATGGTCGAAGCGAATGCCGAACTTGGTGGCAATCACCACTTTGTTGCGATAAGGAGCCAAGGCTTCACCCACCATCTCCTCGTTGAGGTGAGGATTGTCGGGCGTGCCGTAGATTTCGGCTGTGTCGAAAAACGTACAACCCATATCCACGGCATTTGCCAGTAATGTCATAATATCTTCCTTATCTGCCGGAGCTCCGTATGCATGACTTAATCCCATACATCCTAACCCTACGGCAGATACTTGAAGATTGCTTTTTCCTAATGTTCTGAATATCATAGTTTTCTCTTTGATATTTCTGCTTGTTGACAACCTTTACGTCTCGTTTATTCTGCAGGTTTAACCAGACTTCGCCACTCCATGAAGTTTTTCGCTATCTGTCCGTCGTGGTGGTCGAAGAAGAGACTGTGGGCGGTGTCGAGCGTGGTAATGGTCTGCATGTCATCTGTATCGAGTTCGAAGTCGAAGAGATTCAGATTCTCCTGCATTCGCTCTTTGTGGACGGTCTTAGGGATGATAATCACATCACTCTGCAGCAGCCAGCGCAAAGCTATCTGGGCAGCAGTCTTGCCGTGTTTCTCGCCAATCTGGGTTAGAGTAGGGTTGGTGAACAGTCCGTTGAGACCTTCAGCCAACGGAGCCCACGCCATGATATGAGTGCCAAACTCATCCATGAATTTGCGTGCCTCGTGCTGCTGGTTGAATACGTGGGTTTCTACCTGGTTTACCATTGGCGCAATCTCCATGTTGGACGCAAGATCCACCAAATGGTCAGGGAAGAAGTTGCTCACGCCGATGGCACGAAGCTTGCCTGCCTTGTAAGCCTTTTCCAGGTCTCGATAGGCTCCGTAGCGGTCGCAGAAAGGCTGGTGCAGGAGCATCAGGTCGATGTGGTCGGTCTGCAGTTTGCGCAGACTCTCATCGATGCTCTTCATAGTCTGTCCCTCACTGTAGTTCGAAATCCAGACCTTAGAAACGAGAAAAAGTTCATCACGATTCACACCGCTCTTTTTACATGCGCTGCCCACTGCTTCCTCATTATGATAAGCCTGTGCGGTGTCAATCATTCGATAGCCTACGCTGATTGCATCCATCACACATCGTTCACACTCGTCAGGCGAAACCTGATAAACTCCATATCCCATCTGTGGCATTTCCACGCCATTGCTTAACTTTATCTTATTCATAATCTTTGAGTTTTTATATTGCTTGTCTTGTTCGTTTGTTTTGTTCTATTCTTGACTGCTTTTTTTATAATCTTCTTGATTTAATCTGGATAAATTCTCCTGAATCCATTTCTGCAGTAAGTCGGCAAGAACCACATTGTTCTTCTCAGCAAAGAGAAAGTGGCTGTTGCCCTTGATTCCTATCTTCGGTAATACCACGAGCTGGGCTTTGCCGCCATGGCGGTTGATGCAATCCACAAACATCTTTGCCATATCCACTCTTACTCGCCAATGGTCGAGCGCCCAGTCCTGACTTGGAGATTCAGGGATGTTATCGCCGTAATATATAATAATAGGTATGTGGGTGAGCAGCTCGAAGTCTTTGGCAGAGATGACTTTTGCCTTCAATACTCCATACGAGTCGTTGCACTTGATAGGTGCAGGAACTTCGCCTTCGGGGAATACGAAATCGCTGCCAGGTTCATAAGCTGCCACAGCTTTTACACGGTTGCTCTTGATGGCAGTCAGCCAACCGGGACCACCTCCTTGTGAATGGGTGACAAGGATTCCGTCGCCCGATTTCTCGAATACGGCAGCCATGGCATTGGCAATCACTTCCGGGTCAAAATCGCCCGTATTGGGAGTAATCTGACGGAAGAACTGCTCCAAACTGGCAGGATCATTAGGAAACTGACTGCCTGCGAAAAGATTAGGCCAATGTCCCATTCTGAAATTCTCAAACCAATACTGGTCTTGCGGCTTAGCAGAGATGGAAGCCGAAACGGTGGAATTTCCTGCTCGTCCACGTCGTGGCTGATCTACGATGTAAGTGCTGAATCCACGGCGCAGGAAGAGGGTTCCGAAACCTTCACGTCCATCGGGCGTAGTTTCCCATGTCTTGCCCGATTGTCCTGCTCCATGCAGAAACACCATCGGGTAAGGATTTGAAACTGCAGGTATCTGGTAAGATACGTATGCGTGGTCGCCATGCAAGGTCTGTCCCTGCGGATTGGTCTGGTCGTGAGTATCATATACTCCTTCGCCCTTGACAACGATTCCGCCTGCCATAAAACTACCCTGTTCTTTTATGACAAGCAGAGCTTTGCCCGTATTGTTCTGTGCAAATCCTGCACAAGCAAAAAGCAGCGTAACGGCTGCAATAAATAACTTTTTCATTTTGCAATAATCGTTTTTGTTATGACTGTTGTGATTTTGTTTTTTACATTTAGTATGATGGCTACGAAACTTAAAGCTACGAAGAGCAACATAATCCATGACATTGTGAAGGGGGTGCCTGTAGAGAATGAAGCCAATAGCAATGAAGAAATGATGCCGCTGCCATACTGCAAGGCCCCCATGAATGCCGCCGCCGAACCAACCATAGTGGCAGGGACGGCATCAAGCGCAGCCGCATTGGTACATGATGCGATAATGCCGTTCATGCTGAAGATGATGAATACGAAGCCGATGATGCCAAATATGCCACCCCAACCCGTGGAGGCAGACAGAAAAAGGCCTATGCCACCAATGATGGCTGTAGAGGTGGAGAACAGCAGGAGCTTGTCAAGTGAATAATGAGTAACCATTTTTCTGTTGAAAAGTCCGATGCTCGACACCCCTATCATGTTCATTCCGAAAAGCAGTCCGTAATATTTTGCATCCACATGAAAATAAGAGATATAGACAAACGGAGAACCTGCTATAAAGGCATAGATGGCAACATAAAAGGAAGCCACGCTCAACGTATATGCCATATAAGGCTTGTTTTTGACAAGACACAGATAGCACATAAATTCGCGCTTGATGGAGTCGTTGGCTCTTTTCTCTTTAGGTAGAGTTTCGGGCAAGAAAAATACAGCCACGAAAAGCATTGCACTCAGAGCCGTCATCAGCCAGAATATGGCTCTCCATGACCATATATCCTGCAAGAAGCCTCCGGCAAGAGGAGCTATGATAGGAGCAAGTGCAAGGATGGTCATCAAAGCCGACAACATCCTTGCAGCCTCCGTGCGATTGTACAAGTCGCGCACCATTGAGCGTGAGAGCATCGGTCCGATGCAGGCTCCTGTAGCCTGAAACACTCGCCATATAACAATCTCTGTGATGGAATCGGACATGGCGCATCCTATAGAGCCTATGGTGAATATAGCCATACCCGCATACAGCGGTTTTTTCCTGCCGATGCGGTCGCTGATAGGTCCCCATATCAGTTGTGCGATGGCAAAACCGATAAGAAATCCTGTGATGGTAAACTCCACATTTCCGCCTAACGCCTTCTCCATAGCCGGCATGGCTGGCAGGTAGATGTCGGTGGAAAGTGTGGTGCAACCCATCAGTCCGCTCAGAATGAGCATGAACAACCATTGTCGCTTATTCTCTTGTGAAATTTTCTTCATTGTCATATTCTTGATTTTATTTTCCGCTGCAAAGTTACGGAGAATCAGGAATAGAAACCTTACGATAAATTCGGATTGTATTGCACAAAGTTCATATAAACACTATATTGGGCACAAAACGAGAATTAATGAATACGAATATCATTAAATTGAATGACCAAATCCTCTCTTCTTAGAACTTGTTTCCAAGCCTTTTTTGGGTGTACCGTCCCAATTTGTAAGTTGGTCAGCGCACCCATTAGAACCGCCAAGTGAAACGTATGTGTCTGCACTACATGACATGTGGTCAACAAAAGCGAGAAAGTTGTCAATGGCGTTGTCTGTGAATTGAACTTCATTCGTGGCGAAGAGTTTTGTCCAGCTGGTGACACATTCCTGCTTGAAGTCTGTAATACCATGCCAAGGCATATCAGATAATAACCTTTTTGCTGCCGATTCTATACTGGCTTTAGAGTCCAATCCAAGATTATGCTTTACAGCAGATGCCATAGTATATGGAAGCCGATTCTTTCTCGTTGAAGTTGACTCTATCTGTTTTTGCAAAGGATGATAAAGCTTCATGTCCCTCATGGATGAACTTGTCAAGCACTCCTATGTATCTATTTTGCCGAGCCATGCTTTCACGTTTGGCTTCGGCTTCTTGCCGAGCCTTTTCTTTTGTTTCTTTCTCCTTACGTGCTTCCATTCGTCTCCATGCGTCTGTCATTTCAGACTCTTGCCAAATGGCATTCCAACGAGCCTTCAAATCATTGTACATTTCCATAAGTGTAGTATTATAACTTTTGGCACCGGCGAGTTCTTCCTTCGCACAGACAAGTTGAGTAGTCACTCGCTCCACAGCCTTCTCGTCAAGTTGAGAGATGCGTTGTTTGACTTTGTTGTTTTCAGTCTTTAGCGCATCGTTCTCGGCACGAAGCGACTTGTTCTCCTCTATCTGCTTATTGAGGTTCTGCATATAGTAAGTGTATGTCTTGTTGACAGACTTGCGTACACCTTCATTCTGCTTGTCACGTTTGCATTAATGGCTGCTGCAAGAGCCTTGATTGCAGCGTTGATATTAGTCACACGCTCCTCACGCCACGCCTTTTGTCCTATAAGTGCAGGAATCGGGATGGCAAGTTCTTTATTTTATATTCACCACTTAATCCAAATTGTAAACAATGAACATGAACCAACTTCT
>JAJXAL010000017.1:0-1217 GCA_021628325.1 Segatella copri
GTAGGTGAGCGTACCCGTGAGGGTAACGACTTGATTCGAGACATGCTCGAGTCTGGCGTTATCAAGTATGGCGAGAAGTTCCGTAAAGCGATGGAAGAAGGTAAGTGGGATCTCTCACTTGTCGATCCTGAGGAACTTGCCAAGAGTCAGGCTACCCTGGTATATGGTCAGATGAATGAGCCACCTGGGGCACGTGCTTCAGTAGCTCTCTCTGGTTTGACCGTAGCTGAGGAGTTCCGTGATCACGGAGGTAAGAATGGTGAGGCAGCGGATATCATGTTCTTCATCGATAACATCTTCCGTTTCACCCAGGCTGGTTCTGAGGTATCAGCGCTGTTGGGTCGTATGCCATCAGCCGTAGGTTATCAGCCAACGCTGGCTTCTGAGATGGGTGCCATGCAGGAGCGAATCACTTCTACCAAGAATGGTTCCATCACCTCTGTACAGGCCGTTTATGTGCCTGCCGATGACTTGACCGACCCTGCTCCAGCTACCACCTTTACTCACCTGGATGCTACCACTGAGCTTTCCCGTAAGATTGCATCTCTCGGTATCTATCCTGCCGTAGACCCGCTGGGTTCTACCTCTCGTATCCTCGACCCGCTGATTGTGGGCAAGGCTCACTACGATTGTGCACAGCGAGTAAAGCAGTTGTTGCAGCGTTATAACGAGTTGCAGGATATCATCGCCATCCTCGGTATGGATGAGCTCTCTGATGAGGATAAGTTGACCGTGAACCGTGCACGCCGTGTACAGCGTTTCCTGAGCCAGCCATTCACCGTAGCAGAGCAGTTTACCGGTTTGAAGGGTGTGATGGTTCCTATCGAAGAGACTATCAAGGGCTTCAACGCCATCCTCGACGGTGAGGTAGATGACCTGCCAGAGCAGGCATTCCTCAACGTAGGTACTATCGAGGATGCCAAGGAGAAGGCTAAGCAGTTGCTCGCAGCAGCACAGGCGTAATCTTTAAATCCACGGCTTATGTTACAGCTAAAGATAGTATCTCCTGAGAAAGTAGTCTTCCAGGGTGAGGTAGAGAGCGTACTGGTTCCGGGAACCCTCGGCTCGTTCGAGATTCTCAAGGATCACGCGCCTATCATCTCTTCGCTCGAAGTGGGCAAGGTGGAATACACTACCAAGGAAGGCAAGCAGGTAATGAACATCAAGGGCGGATTCGTGGAATGTAAGAAAAACGAAGTAAGCCTTTGCGTAGAAGT
>JAJXAL010000017.1:1317-48207 GCA_021628325.1 Segatella copri
TCAAGGGCGGATTCGTGGAATGTAAGAAAAACGAAGTAAGCCTTTGCGTAGAAGTATAATTTAGTTAATAGTTGACAGTTAATAGTTGGCAGCTATATTGATAAAATAGAACAATGGAAAAAGACGAAAAGTTGCGCTTGCAGACTATCAGACAGGCGAGTATCAGGTATAAGCAGATTTCTTTGTGGCTTACAGCAGCAGTGGCTCTTGCCGTGCTCTTTGCCTGCAGATTGTCTGCTCAATGCGATGATATGATACCCCAGGTAGTTAACCCGTTGGTAGTGAGTGCGATATTCTCACTCGTTGCAAGTACTGCTTATGGTGAAGCATGGAAGGCTGTTGCAAAGTCATCGCCAGCCAATCTCGCCAAGTTCTATCTGGCGGCACTGGTCTTGAAGCTGATGGCTGGTACATTGGTATTCCTCATCTATGTGCTGGTATGCGACAGGCAGAATATTCTGGGCTTTACCGCCATCTTCGCCCTTTTCTATGTTGTACTTCTCGTGTTCGACTGCATCTACTTCGCTCGGGTAGAGAAAAAGAACCGTCTTTCATAAGTGGTTCTGAAACAATTAATTAATAAACAAAAGTAAGAATTAAAGAATATGAAACATCTCAAGCAATTCCTCTTGATGGCGATGCTGCTCTTTACGCTGGCACCTCTGCAGGTATCGGCTAAGGAAAACATCGATGTGAAAGAGATATTGTGGGGTCATATCAAGGATTCTTATGAATGGCATATCACCAAGGTGGGAAATCATCCCGTAGTGATTCATCTGCCAATCATCGTTAACACCACTTCGGGCTGGCACGTGTTCTGCAGCAGCGAATTCTCGGAAGAGAAGGATGCCAATGGAGATCGTCCAGGACCTTTCAACCTGGTGATCAAGAACGCTGATGCGCAGGCGAATCCCAACAAGATAGTAGAGAAGGTGGGAGGCCAGGAGGTTCGTCCGCTTGACATCTCCATCACGAAGACCGTTTGCGTGCTCTTCATCGATGCTATCATCCTGTTGCTCTGTGTCCTGATACCAGCCCGCTGGTGCAGGAAGCACAAGGTGGATGACCCTGCACCAAAGGGATTTGTGGGACTGATGCACATGTTCATCATGTCGGTATATACCGATGTAATTGAGGCCACCCTGGGTAAGGAGGCGCCAAAGTACGCACCATGGTTGCTTACTTGCTTCTTCTTTATCTTCGTGGCGAACATCATGGGTATCGTACCATTCCCTCCAGGTGGTGGTAACCTGACGGGTAATATCGCCTGCACCGTATTCTTCGGTGTAACGACATTCCTGATCACCAACTTCACCGGTACCAAGGAATACTGGAAGGATATCTTCTGGCCTGAGGTACCAACCTGGTTGAAGGTCCCTGTGCCACTGATGCCATTCATCGAGCTCTTCGGAATCTTTACGAAACCGCTGGCTCTGATTATCCGACTCTTCGCCAACATGATGGCGGGTCACGCCATCGCACTTTCGTTTGCGGCTATCATTTTCATCATGTTCAACATCAGTGAGAATGCTATCGCCAATTATGTGGCAGGTACGGGTATGACAATAGTAAGTGTTGCGATGAGCGCCTTTATGATGCTCCTCGAAGTATTGGTAAGCTACATTCAGGCATTGGTATTCACCATGCTGAGTGCAGTATTCATCTCGCTGGCTCATGTAAAGTCTCATGAGGCTGAGCCAGAGGTAGTGAAGTAGTTTATAGCTTATAGATTACGGATCTAATTTCATTCAGATAATAAACAAAGAAAATATAAACAACTTAAATTATTAAGATTATGTTATCACTTTTATTAGCAGCAGAGATTGCAAAGTTGGGTGCCGCAGTAGGTGCAGGTTTGGCCGCTATTGGCGCAGGTATTGGTATCGGTCGCATTGGTGGCCAGGCTATGGACGCTATGGCTCGTCAGCCAGAGAAGATGGGCGACCTCCGTTCTTCTATGATTATCGCAGCTGCGTTGGTTGAGGGTGTTGCGTTCTTCGCTGTCATCATCGCCATCCTGGCAATCGTTATGTAATCATCTCATCTGTCACTATCATCTGCCCCGATTAAAGGAAGTCTCAGGCATCAGCCTGATGTCTTTCCGGGGCATGATAGAGATGATTCTAGAGTTAGTTAAAATAAAACGTTTAAGTAAAACTTTAACCAGTATATATGGATTTATTAATTCCTGATAGCGGTTTGCTCTTCTGGATGACGCTGGTCTTCATCATCGTCTTCATCATTCTTTGGAAGGCTGGATTCCCAGCCATCATTAAGATGGTGAACGGACGCAAGGCTTTCATCGATGAAAGTCTGAAGAAGGCTCACGAAGCCAACGAGAAGCTTGCCAATATCCAAAAAGAAGGTGAATCCATCTTGCAGGAAGCTCGCGAGAAGCAGGCTGCCCTCCTCAAGGAGGCTGCCGAAACCCGCGATGCCATTGTAGAGAAAGCACAGGATAAAGCACGCGAAGAAGGCGCACGTCTCCTCTCTGATGCCAAGAAGCAGATTGAAACCGAGAAGCAGAACGCCATTCGTGAAATCCGCGGCCAGGTAGCCGAACTCTCTGTTCAGATTGCAGAGAAGGTGCTCAAGGCTAAGCTCTCTGACGAAAAGGCACAGATGGATATGATAAATCGACTGCTGGACGAGGTTTCTTCTGACAACAAATAGTAAAGCTTATGGATATAGGTGTAATATCGGTGCGTTATGCCCGTGCCCTCATCAAGGCTGCACTCGGCATGAAGCTCGAAGATCAGGTCTACCAGGAGATGCAGACGCTCTTTAAGAGCTACATCGACGTGCCTGAACTGAGATTTACGATAGACAACCCTATGCTTTCCAAAGACAAGAAAGAGGCACTTCTCATCACAGCCCTGGGCAAGGAGCCTACGGAACTGAGCAAGAAGTTTATCGCTCTCGTCTTGAAAGAGGATAGGGAGAGCACCCTGCAATTCATGGCTGCTTCGTATATCACTCTTTACAGGAAACAGAAGAACATCATCCGCGGTAAGCTGATCACCGCCACTGCCGTTGACGCCTCTACGGAGGACAAGATGCGCAAGATGGTGGAGCAGAGAACGAAAGGTACTGTGGAGTTCAAGACCGAGGTGAACCCTGAACTGATTGGTGGTTTCATCCTTGAGTATGATACTTACAGAATGGATGCGAGCGTAAAGACTAAGCTCAACAACATTCTGACACAGCTCAAAAAGTAAAATTAATTAAAGTAAATAACAAAATGTCAGATAAAATTAAACCAAGTGAGGTGTCTGAGGTTCTTCAGCAGCAGCTCCAGGAGGTTAATGGCTCTCAGCAGTTTGACGAGGTGGGTACCGTGCTTACCGTCAGCGATGGCGTGGCTCGTATCTATGGTCTGCGCAATGCCGAGGCTAATGAACTTCTTGAGTTTGAGAACGGAACCATGGCTATCGTCATGAACTTGGAGGAAGACAATGTAGGTTGTGTCCTCTTAGGTCCTACAGCTGGCATCAAGGAGGGACAGAGCGTGAAGCGTACACACCGTATTGCTTCTATCCGCGTAAACGACAACTTCCTCGGACGTGTCGTAAACCCTCTGGGTCAGGCTATTGATGGTCTGGGTGACATCGACCTCACCGATTCTTTCGAGATGCCTTTGGATCGTAAGGCACCTGGTGTAATCTATCGTCAGCCAGTAAAGGAACCTCTTCAGACTGGTTTGAAGGCGGTAGACTCTATGATTCCTATCGGTCGTGGACAGCGTGAGTTGATCATCGGTGACCGTCAGACCGGTAAGACTGCCATCGCAGTGGATACCATCATCAACCAGAAGAGTTTCTATGAGGCTGGCAAGCCAGTATATTGTATCTATGTAGCTATCGGTCAGAAAGCATCTACCGTTGCAGCATTGGTACAGAACCTCAAGGAGCATGGCGCCCTGCCATATACCATCATTGTAAGTGCTACCGCTGCCGATCCTGCAGCTATGCAGTATTACGCACCATTTGCCGGTGCAGCTATCGGTGAGTATTTCCGCGACCGCGGTTACTCAGCTCTCGTTGTATACGATGACTTGAGTAAGCAGGCTGTGGCTTACCGTGAGGTATCTCTGATCCTCCGCCGTCCATCCGGACGTGAGGCTTACCCTGGTGATGTGTTCTATCTCCACTCTCGTCTGTTGGAGCGTGCCGCTCGTATCAACGACCAGCAGGAGGTAGCCGAGCAGATGAACGACCTTCCAGAGTGCATGAAGGGTCACGTAAAGGGTGGTGGTTCTTTGACAGCCCTCCCTATCATCGAAACACAGGCAGGTGACGTATCAGCATACATCCCAACCAACGTGATTTCCATCACCGATGGTCAGATCTTCCTTGAGACCGACCTCTTCAACCAGGGCTTCCGTCCAGCTATCAACGTAGGTATCTCCGTATCTCGTGTAGGTGGTTCTGCCCAGATCAAGAGTATGAAGAAGGTGGCTGGTACACTGAAGATTGATATGGCTCAGTATCGTGAGCTGGAGGCCTTCTCTAAGTTCTCTAGCGATATGGATGCCGTAACAGCGATGACTCTGGACCGTGGCCGTAAGAACGACCAGTTGCTGGTTCAGCCTCAGTACCGCCCAATGCCGGTAGGCGAGCAGGTAGCTATTCTCTATTGTGGTGTTCACGGATTGATGCACGACGTGCCAATGGATAAGGTTCGCGACTGTCAGGATCTGTTCCTCGATGCTATGCGCAGCCAGCACGCTGATGTGATTGAGACTTTGGGCGATGGTAAACTCACTGACGATGCCATTAAGGCAGTCGAGGAGACCATGGCTAATGTTGCAGGACAATATAAAGCGTAATAGCCTATGCCGTCATTAAAAGAGATTAAAACTCGCATAGCCAGCGTTAACAGTACCCGTAAGATTACGAGTGCGATGAAGATGGTGGCTTCCAGTAAGTTGCATCATGCTCAGGTAGCTATCCAGAATATGCTGCCTTATGGAAATATGCTGGAACATATCCTCAAGAGTTTCCTGGTAAGTACTCCGAATGTCGACCATCCGTTGCAGTTGGAGCACAAGGAGACCAAGCGTGTAGCTCTTGTGGTATACAGTTCTAACAGCAGCTTGTGTGGTGGATTCAATTCCAACGTTATCAAGATGATGATGCATGCGGTGGACGAGTATAAGGCTCAAGGCATTGACGACATCACGGTATATCCTATCGGACGAAAAGTGGCAGAGAAGGTACAGAAACTGGGTTTGAAGATTGGCGGTAACTTTAATGATCTTGCCGATCATCCTCATGCCAGCGCCTGTGCAGATATCGCCCGTTCACTTGCCAAGCAGTATGCTGCTGGTGAGCTCGATAAGGTGGAGATGATTTATCATCACTTTAAGAGTGCCGGTTCACAGATTCTGACCCGCAAGACTTTCTTGCCTATTGACCTCAGCACTGAGGCGATAGGAGTGGACAACGATCGTGACCTTACCTCTAATGTGGCTACGGCAAAGGCTCAGGAATATCTGCGCCAAAAGCAGGCTGAAGCTGACGGACGCCAGAGTTCTGAGGCAAAACCTCTGAATGATGACTTCATTGTAGAGCCAGACTTGGAGACTGTCTTGGGAGTCTTGATTCCTAAGCAGCTTCGTCTGATGATTTATACAGCGTTGCTGGATAGCCAGGCGAGTGAGCATGCCGCCAGAATGGTGGCCATGCAGACCGCTACGGATAATGCCGATGAACTCTTGCGTGAACTCAACTTGCAGTACAACAAGAGTCGTCAACAGGCCATTACCAATGAATTGCTTGATATTGTGGGAGGTAGCGTAAACAACTAAGTTTCCTTCCATCTGTATAATGTTTAATCGGGGTAAATCACTTATTGAAAGAGATTTATCCCGATTTTATGTTTTGTATGCAAATAAAACAGTGAAATTAACGTATATTAAGAAAATGGCTAAAAAAACTAATTTTAGCTAAAGTTGTACTAACATTCTTTCGTTTTTTTTTTTTTTTGTTAACTTTGCGGCGCGTTTGAGAACTAAACCAGGAAATATGAGGTTTAGTTACCCAAATGGGATTGCGGGTACAGCATCGCCTGGATCAGGGTTGCTCCGAACGACAGAAGCTTTACGAGAAGTATACTGTCTCAATCTCCTTGCTGCTTGTGACGACTCGTTTCGACACAAGGGGGAAGAGAAAATGTGTCTATATAAGAATACTTAAAATGAAAGAATGGACAATTCAATAAAAGATATCAATCATTCTCTAAGCATACAAGCCGAGACTCTTGGCGAACCAGCCGAGGCTGAGGCATCATGGTATGCCATGCGCGTGTTCATGAACAAAGTGGCGCTTTGCCGAGACTTGTTCAACCTGTTCAACAACGTGCTTAAGGATTTTGACCAGATGAAAGACACATTCCCCGAAGATATGATGGGCGATGTGATGGAATATTACGCCCCCTTCGTAAAAGAGAGACATGTAAACAGCCAAGGCAAGAAGATTGTGGTGGAGCGCCCACTCATACCCTCGCTTTTCTTCATGCGCAGCAACAAGCGACAGGCGCTATGCCTGGAGCGGGAACTGTGTGGCAAGGCAAGGCTATATCGCCAGCTGGTGGACTTCGACCCACAGCCCATCGCCATTCCCAAGCGACAGATGCAGATGTTCATGATGGTGTCGTCGGGCGATCAGGAGGGGCTGGAGTATTTCGAGGATGGAGCCTTCAACTGGAAGAAAGGTGAACGTGTCAGGGTCATCGACGGCAGGTTCAAAGGTCTGGAGGGCGAAATCAAGCGTATCAATGGCGACCATCGGCTCATCGTCACGATAGAGGGAATCTGTGCCGTTGCCACCACCTATATACCAAGATGTTTTCTAGAAAAAATATAAAATCATATGAAATATCGTAAATCATTGCTTTCTGGAGTTTTTTGTACGGGACTTCTTGTCCTGTCAGCTTGTGGAACCCCACAACAAATAGCTTATTTCCAGGATTTTAACCAAAATCCTGACACGCTAATCAATCTGAAAAGTGCGGTGATCACCGCCAAGCCAACAGATAAACTCTACATCGGCGTGAAGAGCAAGGATCCACAGATCACACAGCTCTTCAACCTTACGGGAACCACCACCAGTTACTCTACGTCGTCCATCGCCAAGGATGCCTATTATTATACGGTAGACAGCAAGGGCAACATCGACTTTCCTGTGCTGGGCACCCTGCATGTGGCAGGGCGTACCCGAGAGCAGATTGCCGAGGGAATCAAGAAAGATCTGGTGGACCGCAACTTGGTGAAGGATCCCGTGGTGACCGTCAGCCTGACAAATCTCCACTATTCGGTGATTGGTGAGGTGGCACGCCCTGGACAGTATGAAATCGAGGACGAGAAAGTGACTATTCTCGATGCCCTTAGCAAGGCGGGCGACCTGACCATCTATGGCACCCGTGAAGACGTGATGGTGTTGCGCCAGGAAAACGGCCACCAGAAGATATACAAGATCAATCTCTGCTCGGGAAACAGCGTGTTCAACAGTCCGGTATATTACCTGCAGCAGAACGACGTGGTTTACATCAGCCCCAACGAGACCAAGGCTCGCCAGAGCACGGTCAATGGCAACAATGTCAGGAGCACGGGCTTCTGGATTAGCCTTGCCTCACTTGCCACCAGCGTGGCGGTACTTATCAAGAAATAATGTAAGAGTAGAGTGAACACTCAACATTCAACACTCAACATTCAACATTCAACACTCAACATTCAAACAATGATTCAGAATAATCAAGCGACGATGCAGAATGCTCCGGGTCGTCGCCCCCAGCAGGCAGAAGACTTCATTCGTCTGCAAGACTTAATGTATCTGTGCCTTGTGCGCTGGCGATGGTTTGTCATCTCGCTCGTCGTCACCCTGGGCATAGCCACTTATTACCTCCTCTCCACGCCGGGGGTCTATCAGCGCACGGCATCCATCCTCATCAAGGAAGACGGCAAGAGCCAGAGCATCAACAGCGATGTGGCCAGTATGTTCTCCGACATGGGACTCTCGGGAGGCAAGTCGAACGTCAACAACGAGTTGATTGCCATCCAGTCGCCAGCCGTCTTGCTGGAGGCAGGCAAGCAGCTCAAACTCGACGTAAACTACAGTGAAGACGGTACCTTCCATCCTGTGGCTCTCTATGGCAGAACGCTGCCTGTAACCGTTCATTTCTATAACTTGAACGATATGCAGAGCGCCAATTTGGATGTAGAGGTAAAGCATGGTAACCTGTTTTCCATCGTACATGTGAGTGGCACCGACAAGGCTGGAAACCAAGTGGAATCGGACGAGGAGGTACAGGGCAAGCTGGGCCAGACCGTCCGCACGGCGATGGGCTATGTATGCGTAGACCAGGCACCGGGCTATTCAGCCTTCGTCAATGGATATGAGAGCAGGAAACTGCATGTGACTCGCACCAACCTCTATGCCATGACCGACCATATCAAGGCGTCGCTCTCGGCAAGCATCAGCGAGGAGAAGGCAACAGTCATCGACCTGACCTATAGGGACCAGCTCACCCAGCGCGCCGAGGACGTGCTGAACACCATCATCTCCGTATACCGCAAGAACTGGATGGAGGACAAGAACCAGATGACCGTTTCCACCTCCCATTTCATCACCGAGCGCCTGGGCGTCATCGAGCGAGAACTGGGCGACGTAGACAAGGACATCTCCTCGTTCAAGAGCCGCAATCTGCTGCCCGACGTAGAGACCGCCGCACAGCAATATATGCAGAAGAGCGGCGATGTAGACAAGCAGATACTCGAGCTGAACTCACGCCTCTCCATGGCACGCTACCTGCGCGACTTCCTGACGGGCAAGGTGGGCAAGAACCAGCTCCTGCCAGCCAATATCGGCATCGACAGCCCGGGTATCGAGCAGCAGATTACCGAATACAACAAGCAGCAGCTGGAGCGCAACAACCTGGTGGCTAACTCCAGCGAGCAGAACCCATTGGTGGCAGACTATGACCAGAGCCTCGCCTCCATGCGCCATAGCATCGTAACCAGTATCGACAACTTCGTGGTGACACTCAACTCGCAGCTTGGCAACCTGCAGGCAAACGAGGCGCAGACCACCAGCCAGATAGCCAGCAACCCTAGTCAGGCAAAGTACCTGCAAACAGTGGGTCGCCAGCAGAAGGTGAAGGAGGCGCTCTACCTCTTCCTCTTGCAGAAGAGAGAGGAAAACGAGCTTTCCAAGGCTTTCACCGCCTACAACACGCGCATCATCACCCCTCCTACGGGCGACATCAAGCCCGTGCAGCCTGTGCGCCGCAACATCATCCTCGTGGCTTTCGTTCTCGGATTCCTGATACCTGTGGTAGTCATCTTTATCCGTGAGAACATGAACACGACGGTGAGGGGCAGAAACGACCTCAAGAACATCACCATACCATTCCTCGGTGAGATACCATACAGCATCAGTCGTAAGAACAGACCAACTCTTCTGCAGCGCATCCAGTTCTGGAAGAAGCCGAAGGAGACGCGACAGATTGTGGTGAAGGCAGGCAAGCGCGACATCGTGAACGAGGCGTTCCGCGTGCTGCGCACTAACCTGGAGTTCATGATAGGCACCCATCCCGAACAGAACGTCATCATCCTTACGTCTTTCAACCCAGGCTCGGGCAAGAGTCACTTGGCAGGCAACATCGCCATGTCGCTCGCCATCAAGAAGAAACGGGTGCTCGTCATCGATGGTGACCTCCGCCATGGTTCCGCATCCATGCTCGTGGGCAGCCCTGGCGAGGGACTCAGCGACTATCTCAACGGCAGGACCGATGACCTGGAGGGCATCATCTGCCATGGCGAGGAGCATGGACTGGTGAAGGATTTCGACGTGCTGCCTATCGGTACCATGCCGCCTAACCCTACGGAGCTCCTCTTCACCGAGCGTCTGGAGAAGATGATCAGGCAGATGAGGGGTGAGTACGATTATGTGTTCATCGACTGTCCACCAGTGGAAATCGTGGCAGATACCCAGATTATAGAGAAACTTGCCGACCGCACCATCTTCGTGGTACGCTCGGGCTTGATGCAGCGCAGTATGCTGGGCGACATTGAGCAGCTCTACAAGGACAAGAAATTCAAGAATATGTCGCTCATTCTGAACGGAACCAAGGCTCAGGGCGGCCGCTACGGCCACTACTATCGCTATGGCTATCACTATGGCTATGGCTACGGCTACCACTACGGCTCCGACAAGGATGGGGGGGGCAAAAATAGGAAAGTAGAAAATTGGATAAAAGAATAGAAAAATATGAATATATTCCGTGAGGCGTTCCGTTGGATTTGCAATCCTACGGCAAGCAAGAAAGCACCATCAGAGAGACTCCCCGGCGGCATCGACTGGCACTGCCACATCCTGCCCGGCGTGGACGACGGATTTCAAGAGGTAAAGAAGTCGTTGGAAATGTTGTGCCTTTACGAAGACGCAGGCATGAGGGATGTCTGGCTTACGCCTCATATTATGGAAGACGTACCCAACGAGACCACCCATTTGCGCCAAGTATTTGCGAACTTCCAAAAACAATATCAGCAGGACTTCGCCGAGCGAAACCCTGCTGACAGAAAAATGCTCCGGCTGCATCTCGCAGCCGAAAATATGCTAGATGCGCTCTTCGAAAAGCGCCTGAAGGCAAACGACCTGTTGCCGCTGGGCGAGGATGGCAAGCTCCTGTTGGTGGAGACGAGCATCTTCTCTGCCCCGATGAATTTTCATGCCCTCCTGGAGCGCATCAAGAACAAGGGCTACACGCCCGTGCTTGCCCATCCTGAGCGCTACCTCTATATGGAGAAGCGCGATTACGAGAAGCTCAAGTTGATGGGCATAAAGTTCCAGCGAAATGCGTTCTCGATAGATGGGCAGTATGGCAAGAAGGTGCAGAAACGATGCAAGTGGCTCATGAAGCAAGATATGTACGACATGGTGGGCTCCGACATGCACCGCCTCGGCATCTTCTGGCAATACTGGTAGAATTAGAACTTAAGGTTAAGGTTTGATTACTGGGAATTTTACTGGCAGCTCTGTACGCAGAATGCGCTAGCTACGGCGGTAAGTACGGTGATGATGAAATTGATCACCTTCTTGATGGTTTCTTTCTTCATAGTTCAAATTAAAAATTCAACATTCAACATTCAACATTAAGCATTAAGCATTAAAATGGAAATTTTTTCGCTGCATCGAAGCAAGGGCATGCCTTCGGGGTGGTGCCCGGCAAGTCACGATGACCCACTATCTTAGCCTGTGGGAACGTAATCTTGAGCTTGCGCAGCAGATTCCACATTGCGTCATACTGGGCACGGGTAAGGGTGTCGGCAGGACGACCCTCGTCATCCAGCCCGCCCTCGTAGCAGATGCCGATGGAGCAGCGGTTGTATGGGCGGGCATGTGAGCCCACCTCCAGCAGCTTTCTGAACTGCGTGATGCTTCCGTCCTTGTGGACATAGAAGTGGTAGCCCACGGTGCGGAATCCACGCTTCTTGTGGTCGCGCATCAGTTGCTTGTCGGTGTAGTTACGGTCGGCACGTGTTGCCGAGCAATGAATTACGAGAAAACGGACGCTCAGAGGTGAGTCCATCATCTCGCCGTTCTCTGTGTAGGCGAGCAGGAGATGCTCATTGAGCACCTCCTCGCTGCCAATCGTCATCGGAAATCGATCTTGTGTCATTTTCGGTCAATTGATTTTTAAAAACTTGTTAAGGGGATTCGCAATCCCCGGTTACTCAAGTCCTGAGTCACCCGAATCGCTGCCTGGGGCTGTGGTGGAGCCCGAATCGCTGCCCGGGTCAGTGGTGGAGCCAGAGTCGGTGGTGGTCGAAGACTTCTTTTTCTTAGCACCATACTTCTTCAAGTTGGCGTCGAGGTTGAGATTCACAGAGCGGAAGTCGCCCGTGGCGCGGGCTTTCATTCTTACTCCTTCGATGTTCTTAGATACGGTGAAGTCGTCGGCGTTCTCTGCACCCATCTTGTTCTTGATGCTGATGTAGAAGATGGCGAGGTTGTCGAGTTTTACATTCTTGCCCATGAGCAGGAGCTCCTTGATGTGGGTCACGGCATCGATGAGGATGCCCTTAATGGTCCCGGCTGAGAATGGAGAGTTGTGACCATGCATGTGGTCGGCGAGCTCATCGAGATCTACAGTTTCACTAATGTGGGGCTTGGCGTAGTACTTGCCATAAGCCTTCACGTTCTTCTTGTTGTTGTTCTTCTTTAAATCGTACTCAATCATAAGGCTAATAAATTGTTTTATGGTTCGTGTTTCATGTATTAAAGCGCTGCTCAGTGCTTGTTTCTTGTTTACGGTTGCAAAGATACGACTTTCATAAGAGGCTTCTGTACGATAGGGGTGAGATAGGGATACGATGGGGCATAAAACTGGAATACTCAGTATTATGGCTCGCCTAGATACTCATAGATGAGCAGTGTCTGGCGCATGGTGAAGGTCTTCGCCAACCGTTCGTAGCCCTCTCTTCTCAAGGCTTCAAGCAGAGGCGGACAGTGGTTTACCATTCGCATCAGGTGGTTTAGTGCCACGTGTTTCGACTGCTCCGGAAAGTAGAGCTTGGCAAGCTCGAATTTTTTGTATATCTTGATTTTCATATAAATTTGACTTTTATGAATCGCGGTAATAATACTTAGCGTTTCTCTTGATGATACTTAGCGTTGCTGGCAATGCTGGTTAGCACTTGCCAGAATGCTGCTTATTGTTGGTCAGAACCATTCTGGCTATCCGTAGCTATGGTTCTGTACGGTTTCAAGTACGTTTCTGCGCATTCGTTTGGGCTGCAGATCGCCTCGGTGTTGATTTCTCCCGGATTCTTCTCTATCACGAGCCATCCGTTACCTTTGGCGCGGTGTACCTTCTTGAAGCCCAGTCGCTGCATCACGGCGCTCAGATTTTGGTGACTCATGTTGCGGCTCAGGGCGGGACTTCCGCCTATGCGCTCCATGATTTCCGATGAATAGCGGAACTTTACATATTGAGGGTCGGTGTCTGATTTCGGCACCTTGTAGAAGCGCAGTATCTGGTCTTCCATGAAGTTGGAAACCATGAACATGCCGTTGTGCTCCCTCATCACGTCTATGTCGACGGTGGTGAGCCAGTATACCCATCCCTCTTCCTGGTTCTTCACCCGATTGGTTACCTCTTGTCCCAGAGCTACAGCCTGGGAATAGACGTGCTGGTAGTCGATGGGTGTCTCCCTAGGGCTCTCGATATTGTCTACGAACCATGGTGAGTAGCGGCGGTTCTCCTCGTCGGTGATGATCTGTATGCTGTTGCTGGTGCCGCAGAGGGCACCACGGTGCAGCAGTTCCGAACGATACTTGTCGTAGGGGCGGCGGATGGAGAACACCAGCTTGGTGACGTTGCTCTTGAGGGCGCTCAGCCCCTTGCCGAAGGTAGACTCCAGCTCGTCGAGGCATATTAGTGCCTTGCTTGAGAAAGCCTCCATGAAGTCCTTGTCGGTATAGTTGGCGGTTGACTCGTTGATGAAGTACTGGCGCAGGCATGGTGGCAGGATATAATAGAAGAATGTGGTTTTGTTGATGCCACCCCTCCCGATGAATATCAGGATGGTCTGGCTCACCACTCTCGGTGATACCCATGCCACCACCATCGATACGAGCCATTTCTTGAAGAAGTATCTGAACTCTTCCTGCGAGTGGTGGTAGCCAGGGCAATAGTTGATGGTTACCCGGTTGGCAAGCTCGTCGATGTAGTCGGTCTTTCCGTCCCATTTGGGCAGACTCCTGAGATATTCGTCGAAGGGATCCCAAGGCTCGCTGAAGTCGCTGTTGATGATGGCGTGCAGCTTGATGGCGGTCACTTCGAGTCCCATCTCGTCCATCTGGGTCCAGATGGTGTTCTCTATGTTGTCGTCGATGCGGGTCCACTTATGGTATTTGCCTTTGATTATATCGCGACTCAGCACCTCGTGAAATCCCGTCACCTCATTGTGGTGAAACTCGTATCTCATTGAGAGCCACTGCTTGATTACCTTGACTGTCGGCTTACCCGAGAAGCCCTCGCCTTTGCGGTAGAAGTGCCAGGTGCCTAGCTTCTCGGTGTGCTTGTAGCATGATTTCATCACGCTGTCAGCATCGGGATAGTCGGAGCTGAAGTTGCTCTTGGCGTAGGTCATTGCCTCTTCCTTGTCTATGCCATAGCGCACGCACACCTTGCCGAAGTGGAGCACATACTCGTTGTGGGCACCGCTCTCAAACTTGTAGCCCCACGTGTCGAGTAGGTTCTGTATGTGCTGCGCTGCCTCGTCCATCGTGGGAACCCCCTTGCCAAGTGCCACCATCTTCTGGCTGTTTCGCTTGCGCTTGCTGGCACGTTTGGCATATTTCGCTTCGTTGGCCTTCTTGGTGTAGAGCGCCTTCAGGTCGTGGGTGTCCAAGCCGAAAGGCTCTGCGTCCCAATGAAAGTAGGCGGTAGGGTCGTGGGCGAGTCCGCACATCCGGGTGATGTCTACGCATTGCTCGTCGGCAGGCACGCCTAGCAACTTACTGTAATAGCTCATCGCCTTGCGTATGATCACATCGAAAAGTTCCAGTGCGGTCACCTCGTCGTCATCTATGGGCAGGTATCTGGAGATGATGCGCAGACCCCGTTGGCTCACGGTGATGAACCTCATCATGGTATGAGGGTCGGCGTCTGCCTTCTGTACGACCTCCTTCATCTTTTCTGCAGGAATCTTGTCGATGTCCACGGCGATCATCTGAGTGGTCTTCACCACGTTGCGCAGTTCCTTGCCCCGTCCGTCCATGAGCACGGAGGTAGTGATGCCTGGCATCATCACCTTGGTTTGATGAGCGAGCTCGCTGCTGATGCGCATGTTCTTGCGGTAGTCTTCGGTACGCGCCTGGGTCATGGCGTCGAGGGTGATGATTCGCTGCAGTTCATCAAGACTGATGAGTTGTCTGCTTTCGCTGGAGGCGATAGCATAGAAGAAAGATGGTAATATCATTTCTTGTCTTTGTTCTTGTTCTGTTTTTGTCATTTTTAAGCAAATGATTATAAGTTGTTTTAAAATTAAATCATATAGATTCCGCTGCAAAGCTAAGCATAAAATTTGGCATTGAAATCAAAAAGTTCCGATTTTGGAACATAACATAAATTTATTTAAAATGTTTTTCAAAAAAATCAAAAGTGAAGTCATGGGAATCAAGGATTCCTACGACTACAGACGGGCATGATTTCTGTCCACAAGTGTTTTAATCTTTTAGTCCACAACGTGTTCTGGGCTATGCGTGAAGAACTGAAGGAAGACCGTTTTGAGGGTGGTCTTACTGAGGAGGAGAAGCATTGGGCTTCCACCAAGTCAGCCATCCGCAAGGAGTTCCGGCTGTCTGATGCGTACACCAAGAGTCTGGAGGCGATGGACCGTGATGTTTCCATCGACGACTACTGGGGCGCGATACGTTGGATAGAGTCGTTGGTGGGCGAGGCTCACAGAGACGAGCTGCTTCGTCTGATTGACGGGTTGCTGGAACCATTGTCGCCGAAATGAGCGATTTTTAGATTAGCAAACAAAGCGTGAAGTGTGAAGGGGGTATATGAACTTTAGCGTGAAAAGAGTGTTAAAAAGAAGGCATAACTATCTGATACCCTTTCTCTTTATCTTTTGCGCACGATGTATATACAAAAGTTCTTATACACCCCCTTCACACCCACCCAAACATACAAACGAGAAGAAGTGATCGTAAAAGTCTGTGAAAATCTGACCGAATAGGTCTCATCTTTTGTCCTCCGGACCCACTGACCAGCGGGAAGTAAAGCCAAATCTGTGGGACATCGCTGATACCTCCCGATGTGTTAAAAACAAGAAATCCCTTGGCTATTTCAGATATTTCCCTTATATTTGCAGCATGTAAACAATAAAATAGGGAGGATTTGATTATGTATATGACAAATTCTGTTGAAAGAAATAATACAGTTGTTCCATTTTGGAATGAGATAAAGAAATTGAGTTGGGAAGATAGAAGCAATCTTGCCGAACTTATAGAGTTATCTTTACAAGAAGAAAAATGTGACGATAAGAAGATGCAATCATTTATCGATAACTTAGACGAAACAGCAATGAAAGCCGCTGCCGATTTCGCCTATAAGGAGTCTTTGTCTCAGAAAACGATTCCTCATTCAGAAATTTTGAATGTCGTGAAGAAGGAATTGGGATGGAAATAAAAATCACCTGGTCAACATTGGCAAAGCAGCAATTGAAAGATATAGGTCAGTATGTTGCTGATAATTTTGGAGAACGTACAGCTAATAAATCTTTAGAGCGAATAGTGAAAAAGGTTAATAGCCTGTATGTATTTCCAGAAAGTGGTTCTTTTGATAAAAAATACTCGACAGACAGTTAAACCGTACGACATTTAACGATTCATCCTAATGTTGTATATTATATTCAGTTTGCAAATCAGATTACAATAATGGCTGTAGCTCATGAGAAGCAATCGCCCCAAACGGTATCATCAATGATTACTCGCTTTATAGAGCATCATACGAAATAATGTCATCTGACCGAACGGTCTCATCTGTGGATAATGATTGTAGCAGGAAAATCTGTGTTCATCTGTGAGATCTGTGGGACCTCTACGGTGAGGTAGAAAAAAACAATTTCAAAACTAATTTTACTCAATCAATATCCAGATAGGAATACCCTAAAAGCAATTCTTATCTGGCAGGGACTCTATGTCCTTCATTTCCGATACGAAACAATTATATTGTTAGAAATAACTAAAAAATATATAAAACGAGAAGTAGCTTAGTAGTGTGGGCGCTACATAATCACCCGCAACGCATCCTACAGCTCTCTTTCGGAAACTGACCCACCGAAAGAGACTCAGGATGCTTATTATTCAAGAACTTAAAACAATGCGTAATTTTAATCAATTAAAAATTGCCGTAGCCGGAACCGGTTACGTAGGACTTAGTATTGCTACGCTTTTATCCCAGCACCATGAGGTAACAGCAGTAGATGTAATTCCCGAGAAAGTAGATAAACTGAATCATCATATATCACCGATACAGGATGAGTATATCGAGAAGTATCTGGCAGAGAAGCCTCTGCATCTTACAGCTACCTTGGATGGCAAGTCAGCTTACAAAGATGCCGACTTCGTAGTCATTGCAGCACCAACGAACTACGACCCAGTGAAGAACTTCTTCGATACCACTCATGTAGAAGAAGTTATTGACTTGGTATTGGAGGTAAATCCCGATGCAGTGATGGTAATCAAGAGTACCATCCCTGTAGGTTACACTCGAAGCCTATATCAGAAGTATGCTAAGAAGGGAGTGAAGCAATTCAATCTCCTTTTCTCCCCAGAGTTCCTCCGAGAGAGCAAGGCACTCTATGATAATCTCTATCCAAGCCGTATCATCGTAGGCTATCCTAAGCTGCTAGATCGTCCTGAGTTCGCAGAAGAAAATGAGGCAATCTTGAAGGTTACTGATGTAGAAAAGTTGAAAGAAGCAGCCAAAACTTTTGCCGCTTTGCTCCAGGAAGGAGCCATTAAGGAAAATATCGATACACTCTTTATGGGCATGAAGGAAGCAGAAGCCGTCAAGCTCTTCGCCAATACCTATGATGCAGGTAAGGAACATAAGTGTGTGATAGGAGTTTATCGCTTGACGATGAAGAGCAACAGTGATAACTTCCGCCAGTCTGCCATCCAGGGCATCATGAAGCGAATCAAGGCAAAGGGTGCAGAGGTGATTATCTACGAGCCTACATTGGAGGACGGTACCACCTTCTTTGGTAGCAAGGTGGTGAATGATATGGATGCTTTCAAGTCTCAGAGCCAGGCGATTATCGCCAACCGCTATGACCCCTCGCTCGATGATGTGAAAGAGAAGGTATATACACGAGATATCTTCCAACGGGATTAGGAGGTGCCGCAGAGAACTATATGTGTTAAATTATGGTTAAAATGTAGTATGTTTACAAAAAATATAGGTTGATTCTTGCAAATAAAAAAAACAATTTGTATTTTTGCAATCAAATTACAATAATTATATTAATATATAGATATTATGATAAGAGATTTCTGGGTAAAAAATTATCTTTCTATTCGAGATAAACAGGAGTTGAATTTCTTGGCAAAGGAGTCTTCTTCGGAACTTGTTACAGAGATAGCCGAAGGAACTTTCTTGTACAAGTTAGGAATTCTGTATGGCTCAAATGCTTCCGGAAAATCAAATATGCTGATTGCATTGAATGAAGTATTTCGTTTGTTAGTTCTACCCAAATCAGATGCTACTCAAAGAATAAATGGAAGCATTCCTTTCATGCTCACCAAGGATGATCCAACCGAAATGCACGTTTCGTTTTATGCCAATGGTGTCCGATACGACTATGATGTAGCATTCAATGACAAGTACATATTGAGCGAAGCACTTTATTATTATCCTAACAAATCAAAGTCGTTGTTTTATGAACGCACATTTGTAGGAGATAACGTGCAGGCTGAGATCAAGTTTGGTCCAAGTCTCAGGCTGCTGGTAAAAACGCAAGAGAGCATCCGTGAGAACACCTTGAATAATCATAGTGTTTTGTCTGTTTGTAGGAAAGCTGCCTTGAAAGAAGATATTGATCCATTCAATATTCTTCATGGCTGGATTATGGAGAACTATCACGATGTTGACGGTGACGGCGAAAAGGGGATCGTGGAAATCCTAAAGGATGCTTATGCAAATTCTAAAAAGCGTAAGTTCTACAACATCATGCTTCAAAAGGCAGATTTGAACATCTTGGAGTATAAGCCTATCGTAGAAGATCGGTTGGTGCCTAATGAGTTCCGTCAACGTATCCTCATGGAAAATATTCCAGAAGATATGAAAGTAGCTCTGCTTCAATCCACCTCCGATTCCGTGGCATTTGTCAATCACTCTACAAATGGAGATTTTGACATTCCGCTCAGATTGCAGTCAAAGGGTACTCAAAAATATATACGTATTTTAGAGGCATTATATGATATGATAACAGCTTCTCATGTGTATTATCTTGATGAATTAGGTGAGGATTTACATAATGACCTGTTATACTACTATCTCAATGTCTTTATCTTTAACTCCGAAAAATCGCAGTTGATTATCACCAGTCAAGAAACGCCCCTGCTTTCTCAAGACCTTATCAATGAGAATAGAGGCGTTGTGTGGTTTGTGGAGAAAAATAAAGAGACCGCATCTTCCGAGTATTCTCGTGGCGATTCTTTCGGGTTGCACAAGAATCTGTCTCTTTATAATTCTTATCGCATCGGACGTTTGGGGGCAAAGCCCGAATTAGGTAGTATCTTTATAAATCTGGAGGATTGATATGGGCAAGTTACGACAAACAGCACTTATCTTGGGTGAAGGACCTACGGAATTTTTCTATTTCAAATCCTTATGCGATGTATTCAAACGCTTGACTATCAAGCCAGACTATCCCAAGCATACAAGTATCAAGGAACTTGATTTGAAAATATCTGAGGGGGTGGCGATGGGATACAACCACATATTCTGCATAATTGATATGGACACGAAAGATGTAGAACCAGAGCGTTCCCAATATCAAAGATTAAAGGCAAAATATGCCAAGCCCATCAATAAACCCAAGAAAGGCATATACTGCAAGGTTGAGTTCTTTGAGACCCACCGCTGTACGGAACTGTTCTTTCTCTACTATTTTCGATACACATCACGTCCATACGATACGCAAGAACCATTGCTCAAGGATTTGAACCAATGTGTGGAATACAGGAAAACCATCTCCTTCTTCAACAAATCCAAAGGCTTACACTCCTACTTTGAACGCAACGGGGGAAGCCTTGAAAAAGCTATTGCTAATGCCTCTCGTTCTATGGATGAAGTACAAAAGGAAGGTAGGGATTATACTTTCTCGGAGCTTGGTAGGTTGATGAAAAGACTGGCAGCACTCTCAGAATAAATACAAATGTAGTACCTCAGTTCGGGATAAGAAATAGTGCCTAAAAAAGTTGGTAATCTCCGATATTTTTTGTATCTTTGTAGTTGAAATCCAATTAGTTACAAACATAAAAAGATATCATTATGGAGATTACCAAGGACAAAGTTACAGAATTATTTTGTATTATTGATGAATTTTACAAAGTTTTTGATGCTGAAAATGCAGGAAAATTGCTTTTGGGTGAAGATGGAGTAAAGCGCAGACGACGTAAAGCCTCTTTATCTGATAGTGAAATCATGACGATTTTGCTGTATTTCCATTTCGGCTCGTTCCGAAACTTCAAGTATTATTACCTATTCTTTATTAGAGGAACTTTGAAGTCATATTTTCCAAATGCGGTGTCTTATAACCGTTTTGTAGAACTTGAAAGTCGCGTATTCTTCCCTCTCATGTTCTTCCTGAATCTCCGTGCTTTTGGCAGATGTACAGGTATAACCTTTGTTGATTCAACCATGATACCAATATGCCACAATCTCAGGCGTTATGCCAACAAAGTGTTCAAAGGCATTGCCACAAACGGAAAGGGAACAATGGGATGGTGTCATGGGTTCAAGCTACATCTGGCTTGTAATGATAGAGGTGAGATAATTGCTTTTGTTCTCACTGGTGCAAACGTTAGCGACAAAGATCCAACGGTATTCGATGTGTTGGCTAAACGTCTGTATGGTAAGCTGTTTGCAGACAAAGGCTATATCTCGCAAAAACTCTTCGATTCGCTTTTTGAGGAAGGCATCCAGTTGGTAACAGGACTGAGAGTGAACATGAAGAACAAACTAATGCCGTTCTATGACAAGATGATGCTACGCAAAAGATACATCATTGAAACGATTAATGACCTGTTGAAAAATACGGCTCAGATAGTACATTCACGTCACAGGTCTGTTGCGAATTTCATCATAAATATTATTTCTGCATTAGGGGCATACTGTTTCTTTGACAACAAGCCCAAGGCACTTACTGGATACGTTATCGAAGATACGAAACAGCTTAGTCTTTTCTAACATTACATATTTTACATGAGGATTTTGTCTCAGCAACCATCCAAGATATATAGATGGTTGCCAAGCCTCTGTGTCCCTTATATAAAAACATTATAAAGCCTTTAGATAGAGCTCGTTATCCCGAACTGAGGTAGAAGCTATGGCAAAGAGACAGACTCTTAATTATAAGAAAGAGGATGTTGAATCTTCTTTGAATGCGAATCCTGATCTTTTGCAAAATATGAAGGATGCAGTAAGAAATGTTATGAATAGACATGGCATCTGTTGTTTTTCAAAAAAGAATGCCGATTTATTAATGTGGTCTCATTATGCAGATTGTCATACTGGCATTTGTTTAGGATTTGATGTAAAAAAGGATCCTGGGTTCTTTACTTTTCCTATAAAAGTGAATTATCAGGATGCCTATCCAAAGATAGATATTTCAGAGGAAGGTAAGTTAATAGAGTATGTTATAGCCTTGATGAGTACTAAATATTCGGAATGGTCTTATGAAGAAGAAATACGAATTATGAAAAATTCTAATAAGGCATATTCTTTTGAACCATCAGCTTTGGTTTCCGTTATTTTTGGATGCAAGGTTGAAGATGCTGTGATAGAGGAGCTAAAACATGTTGTTGAAACTAATCCCAATTTAAAGCATGTTAAGTTTTATAAGGCAGTTATGGATGATACTGACTTTAAGTTAAATATTTCACAAATTGATTAGTAGTCAAACAAAAAAATGAAATATGATAATATCAAGAATCGTAAAATCAAAACTATTTAGTAACATATTTAATCAGTTCTTGCTTTATGGCTTTAGCCAGATATTGCCATTTTTGTTGATGCCTTATTTGTTGGCAACAATAGGTGTGGCAAAATACGGATTGGTTAATTTTGCTCTAGCATTTTCTTTTTATTTTCAAGTTGTCAATGAATGGGGTTTTGACTTGTCTAATGTAAGGCATGTTGTTAAGAATAGAGATGATCCTAAAGAGTTAAGTAAGATTTTTTGGAGTATTATTGGATGTAAAGGCTTGCTGTTTATTGTGTCTTCATTAATATATACTTTAATCGTACTTTTAATTCCAAAATTCCATGGTAACGAATGGTTGTATTTTTGGTCTTTCATTCGATTGTTTGGTATCATAATTACTCCTTTTTGGTTGTTTCGGTCAATGGAAGATATGAAATATGTCACAAGAATATCCTTGATGGTTAAGTGTTTTTGTATATTACCGATTTTTTTTATTGTCAAATTTCCAGGCGATTATAACTGGGTGATGTTTTTCTTTTCATTGGAAGCGATATTCTCAGGTATTGTTTCTTTGCTTATAGCTATAAAAAGATATAGACTTCTGTTTTATCGAGTACGCCTTCTAGATATCAGATTTTATTTTAAGGATAGTCTTCCCTTTTTTACTTCTGTTTTTTTAACGCGTATTTATCAAACGTCAAATACCTTTGTTTTAGGATTAGTTTGTGGGGATTCTGTTACAGGTATTTATTCTGCCTCTGAAAAATTATACAATGCTTATGCGTCATTAGTAGCTCCTTTGATAAATCATATTTTTTACCCATATTTTTCTAGAATTAAGAATCTTGTCAGAATAAATAAAATGGTGTTGACCATAATTTTAAGTAATTTGATAATTTTGATAATGGTTTATATTGTATCACCATATTTAATACCTATATTCATCAAAGTTGAAGTAAATAATATAGTTAATTATTTTAATATATTTTTATTGGTACTTGTTTTTAGTATTTCAAATGAAATTCTAGGTTTTCCATATCTTGGAATATTAGGACAAATTAAAGAAGTTAAAGATTCGACATGGTATGCTTCTTTGTTCTATCTTAGTCTTCTTTTGCTTTTTTTGTTCTTTGGTATGGTGAATGTTTTGAATTTGATTCTTCTCTTGTTAGGGACAAATATTGTTTGTTTGTTATTTAGGCTTTGGTTTATAAAAAAGACTTTAAGTCAAGCATAAATAGTTAATCGTTATGAAGTATAGTTTTTATATATATCATTTTGGATTATTGTTTTTTATAATTTTTGCTTTCTTATCATTTATGATAGGTTATAAGGAAGAAATTCCTTCATATAAAATTTTTATGCATAGCTTTATTGCTTTTGCTTATTGGGCTGTATTTTATTTGATTTCAAAGTTAAAAGATGAAAAGACAATAGTATGTGTCATTTTTATTTATTCTCTATTGCTGTCTATAGGATTAAGGTATTTATTTATTGACTATACTAATGATCCATATGAGAATACTGTGAATTGTGACGTTTATAAATATGAACAGTATGTGCTAAGAAATACAGGAAAGCCTTTTCTTGAAGTAATGTATTGTTTGCTAAAATCAGGTAGATTAGATTTAGATGATTTAGGTTTTACCTCAATATTGATAGTTTTGCATAATTTTTTTAGAGATGTTGATTTTGTAAGAAACCTTCTTTTACTTTTAAACTCATGTTTAATTGCGTTTTCTGCACATCTTATTTTTAAACTCTGCATTTATTTAAATTTTGATGAGTACATTTCTAAAGTTGTGATGGCATTTTATTCGTTGTTTCCTTTTTGGGTCGTTTCTAATGCTGTTGGTCTTAAAGAAAATATATTTTGCTTTATTATAGTAGCTGCTTTATTTAATATCTATAGATATAAGGAGTATCGCTTAACATACAATTTGATAGGTGCTGTATTTTTTATTATATGGACTTATTTTTTCCGCTATGCTGTTAGTTTGATGTTAATAATCACATTCATTTTTGATCTAGTTGTAAACGAAGAAAATAAAAAGAAAATATTGGTAATAATGGCAATATTGGGTGTAGTTGGTATAGTGGGTTTGAATGTCATAATTATGAGTTTTTCTGGTATTTCTATGAAGTTGGTTACTGATGTTGCTGCTGACCGAATGAGTCGGTCTGGTGGTACAGGTTTTGTGGGCTGGTTGGTACATTGTTCAGCTGCATTTATAGGTCCATTCCCAAATTTCTCAAGAACAGGTCAATATAATATTTATTTTGCTTCTGGCCTAATAAATAAAGTGATTTTATCAGTCTTTGTAAATGCTGCAATGCTACAAGTCGTAAGGAATTTAAGATGGAAGTTTTATCCTATATTTGCTTATCTATTTATGGGATATGTGATGTTGTTGGCATCGGGTACATCTTTGGATATTCGCTATCATATTACTTTTTTTCCTGCATATTCTATATTATTAGGATTCGGTTTGTCGTATGTACAATTGAATAAGATGAAACTATATGGTTTATGTTCTCTCGGACTTTTAATAGCATTATTTTATAACTTTAGGTAATATGGAAAAAAGTAAAATTATATTTATTGGTGGAATAGGTATGAAAACTCAGTTTGGTGGAGAACTTACAAAAAATAAAGAAATAATAAAGCGGCTTGCCGAATTAGGGTGCTCGTTGACTTTAATTGATACTTATCAGGCAAGAAGCAAACCTTTTAAATTACTTATATTGTTATTCAAGTTATTGTATAACATTATATTTAATTCTAAGTCAACGTTTGTCTTTTCAACCTCTTTTGGTAATATATATCCAATATTTAAATTATATCATCTGTTTCTATCTAGAGTTAGAATCGTATATTGGGTGATAGGGGGAATTTTTCCTCAGCGTGTTGTCAATGGAGAGTTCTCACATAAGTATTTAAAAGATATTGATTTATTCTTAGTAGAAGGAATAAAAATGAAAAAGGAGCTAATGCAGATAGGATACGACAATGTGCATTACGTTCCGAATTTCAAGACAGTATGCCCTTTGCCTGTTATAAATAATCGCTATGATGATAAAACTCATTTTTATTTTCTTTCCCGAATAATGCCAGAGAAGGGATGTAATATTATTATAGATGCAATGAAATTATTAAATGAAGAAGGAATGTCTGATAAATACTCCGTTGATTTCTATGGTAATATTTCACAGTCTTACAATAATGAATTTAGTTCCGCTTTATCAAGATTAGACAATGCTCATTATAAGGGTTGTTTGCAACTCACTGATGAAAATAATTATAAAGTTTTGACTCAGTATCATTGTATGCTTTTTCCAACCTATTGGGTGGGTGAAGGATTTCCTGGTGTAATTATTGATGCTTATAAAGCTGGTAATCTGATAGTAGCTTCTGACTGGAATTTTAATACAGAATTTGTGGAAAATGATAAAACTGGCTATATTATCAAAACACATTCCGTATTAGAGCTAGCAAAAGTTATGAAAAAAATAATGCAGGAGAAATCAGTTGTTGAATTAAAAGCTGGTGATTGCCAAAAGCAAGCTTTAAAGTATGATTCGAAAAATGTGATTAATGAAAAACTGTTGCAATTAATTGTAGATAAGAAAGGTAAAGAATGAAAAAATATTTAAAAGAAACAGCTAAATATCTTTTACGTTGTTATCCTGTTATTCGCCCATATATCAAGCGTGTTGATGCTATGTATGAGATGAGTAATGAGAAACTAAAGAATCGCAATGAAGAACGATTCTTGTATATTTTCCGTCGTGCTTACGACAAGTCTCCTTTTTACCATCGACTTTATACGGAAGCAGGTATCAAAAAGGAAGATATTAAGTGCTTGGAAGATATTAAAAAGTTGCCTGTAATTACAAAGGATATGGTAAAGAAGCATGCCCCTGAAATGCTTACTGTTCCTAAATGGCAGGTGATGGCTGGACACACCAGTGGAACTACTGGAACTCCGCTGACTGTTTATAGTAGTTGGAGTTCCATTTGGTGGAATCAGGCATATACTTACTCTGCTCGTTTGAGGAATGGTTTTAAGTATGGACAACCATTGGTTTCTTTGCGTGGTAATTTAGATAGGAATACCATGCATATGAAGGTACATGTTAGTAATACGCTTTATCTATCCAGTTATTGCATAAACAAGGATACGATCAAGACTTATCATGATTTAATTATCAGGCATAAGCCAGTTGCCATTGAGGGATACCCTAGTTCTCTCTATACTTTGGCATTGTGTATGAGTGAAGCAGGTTTGAAACTTGATATTCCGGTAGCTTTTACTTCTAGTGAAACATTGTTAGGTTATCAAAGGGCTTTAATAGAAAAGCAGCTTGGAACAGAAATATATGATAATTATGGTATGACAGAACAGACCATATATCTACAAGAGTCTCATAATCATCACGGATATTATGAACTTCCTGGATATAGTATTAATGAATACTTGGAAGATGGCGAACTATGTACCTCATTAACTAATGTTGCTTTTCCCTTGATTCGCTATCGTTCTAATGATGTTATAGAATTAGCAGAATCTGACAATGAGAATCCGCGAATTATAGCAAAAAGAATCCTAGGTAGAGTTGATGACTTCTTGATTTGTAAGGATGGATCTCGTGTAACCCGTGTTGATTTTGTGGAAGATGGTGAGAATATAAAAGCTTGCCAATGGATACAAAAAGAAAATGGTAAACTACTTATTCTGATTGTTCCAGATGATGGATTTACAGATAATGACAAAGAGTTTGTGGTGGATGAAACAATCAAACGAGTAGGCGAGAACAATATGGATATAGATGTGAAACTTGCCAAACTTGATGAACTTAGATTAACTAAGAGAGGCAAGTTTAGATTAATTGTTAACGAAATACCAAAAGAAAATAATCATGCTTAACGCAATTGTATTTTACAGAATTTCAAGATGGCTATATCTACACCGTATACCCTTCTTGCCTAAGTTGATTACATTATTAATCTTCTTGATTTACAATAGTAAGATTCCTTATCAGGCTCATATTGGTAAGGGAACCAAATTTGGATATGGTGGTATGGGTGTAGTGGTTCATTCTAAAGCCGTGATTGGAGATAACTGCTCTATAGGTCAGCAGGTTACAATCGGTGGAGGTAATAATCGCTACCCAGGTTTACCAATAATCGGCAACAATGTTCGCATCTCAAAAGGTGCCATCGTTTTTGGTGGTATAACCATCGGCAACAATGTTACTGTCGGGGCTAATGCCGTGGTTACTAAGCCTGTTCCCGACAATGCAATTGTAGCTGGAGTTCCAGCAAAAATACTAAGATTTAAAGATGAAAACGGAGATTCTTGATTCTTTCGTCAAACTGAAAGAATACTGTGAAAAGGAGGGATATAAGGGATGGGATCCATACGATGGATTGAACTCCAAGGTGTTTCAAGCATTGCCTTTTCTGAAACATTCTGCTATCTGCAGATTGGTGATGATTCAGGGATTCAAGAGATTCCCTTTTAACCTGCGTCGTTTGGCAATGGTGCCAAAGGAGTATAATGCTAAGGGTATTGGTCTCTTTCTGAGTGGATATTGCAATCTCTATCAGGCTGTGAGCAATCATCCGGAATGGAGCGACCGTATTGGTTCTAAAGAGAAAATAAAACAGCAAATCTGTTTCGTAGCAGATTTGCTTATATCTCTTCAATCGAAAGGATATAGTGGAGCATGCTGGGGATACAACTTCGACTGGCAAGCTAGAAGGCTCTTCCTCTTTCCGAAGTTTACTCCTACGGTGGTGGCTACCAACTTCTGTGCCACAGCGTTGATGGAGGCTTACGAGGTGACAGGTAATAAGGAATATCTGAAAGTTGCCTTGTCTGCTGCCAACTTTATCATTCAAGACCTGCATCGAAGTAACTATAAGGAGGGATTCCTATTCTCTTACAGTCCACTGAAGGGTAATGATACGGTGTTCAATGCTTCCTTGCTGGGTTCCAGATTATTGAGCTATTGCTATCACTATACTCAGAATGAGGAGTATAAGCGATTGGCAGAACTTTCTATCAAGGCTTGTTGTGCTGGACAACGAGAGGATGGGGCTTGGATTTATGGTATGCTACCAGTACAGAGTTGGGTGGATAGTTTCCATACCGGCTATAATCTGGATGCCTTGATTGCTTATGAAGAATTGACAGGAGACACCGCCTATCATCATTTCATAGAGAAGGGATTTGATTATTATATCCATCATTTCTTTGAGCAGGATGGTACGCCTAAGTATTATGATGTAAAGACGTATCCGATAGATATTCATTGTCCGGGACAGCTGTTGGTTACCTTGCATCGCCTGCATCAATATGATAATCATCAGGGACTCGTAGAAAAGGTGATGGACTGGACTTTAAGAAACATGCAGGACAAGAAGGGTTTCTTCTACTATCAGCTGAAGCCAGGTATCAGCTCTAAGATTTCTTACATGCGATGGAGCAATGCCTTTATGTTTAATGCCTTAACCTGTTTGCTGGTTGAGGAGAAATAACGAAAAACGATATATATTCAAAATAACAAGATGAAGACAATTTCATTGAACGGGGTAAATGTATATCCATTTACTTCGGAAGAACAATTATTGAATTATGTGGATGAGCACAAGGGAATTCTTGTGGCTATCAATGCCGAGAAAATTCTGCATGCCACCACGCAAACCAGAAGTATTATCAACCGCAACTTGGGCTATTGTGATGGTGCCGGAGCGATGATGGCTTTGAAGCAGAATGGAGTGAAGGATGCCTGTAAGATTCCGGGATGCGAACTCTGGCTTAAGATTGTGAAGCGATTCTATCAGGAAAAGACCTTCTATCTGGTAGGCGGAAGGCAGGCTGTGATAGAGGAGACCGTAGAGAAACTGAAAAAAGAGTATCCCGGTATCAACATCGTAGGCTATCGCAACGGTTATCTGAAAGAGGAGAACGCTGAAGAGAAGCTGATAGGAGATATAGCCAGAAAGAAACCGGATGTGGTATTCGTGGCTATGGGATCGCCTAAGCAGGAACTGCTGATGGAAAGAATCCAGAAGTGCCATCCTGCAATCTTTCAGGGATTGGGAGGCAGCTTCGATGTTTATACTGGGCATGTGCAGAGAGCACCGAAATGGTGGGTGGATCATAACCTGGAGTTTGCCTATCGACTCATCAAGGAACCTAAGAGAATCAAACGACAGATTCATCTTGTGAAGTATGCATATTGGTTGATAACAAAGAAAATATAGATATGAAGAGAGTAATGTTAGTCTTCGGAACCCGACCTGAGGCCATCAAGATGTGCCCGCTGGTGAAGGAATTTCAGAAACACAGCGATGAGTTTGAGACCATCGTTTGCGTAACAGGTCAGCATAGAGAAATGCTTGACCAAGTGTTGAACATCTTTGAGGTGAAGCCAGACTTCGACCTCAATATCATGAAGCAGGGACAGGACTTGTATGATATTACCGCCAGGGTATTGACAGGTATGAGAGATGTGTTCAAGGAGTGCAAGCCTGATGTGGTACTGGTACATGGTGATACTACTACATCTACAGCTGCCGCCCTGGCTGCATTCTATCAGCAGATTCCTGTAGGGCATGTAGAGGCTGGCCTTCGTACCCACAACATCTACTCGCCATGGCCTGAGGAGATGAACCGACAGATTACTGGCCGTATTGCCAGCTACAACTTCTCTCCAACTCCTCTTTCTGAAAGCAATCTCAAGGAAGAGAAAGCGCAGGGTGAAATTTACGTAACTGGAAATACCGTGATTGATGCCCTGCACATGGTGGTAAATAAGTTGAAGAACGATGAGTCTTTGGCGAAGGAGCAGGAGGGTATCCTCAAGAAGGCTGGTTATGATGTAAACCGTCTGGCTGACGGCAGAAAACTGGTGTTGATTACCGGTCATCGCCGTGAGAACTTCGGTGAAGGCTTCATCCACATGGTGACTGCCATCAAGGATCTGAAGAACAAGTATCCGGATGTGGATTTCGTTTACCCAATGCATCTGAATCCGAATGTAAGAAAGCCTATCCATGAGGTGTTTGGTGAGGATTTGAGCAACCTGGACAATATGTTCTTCATCGAGCCGCTGCAGTATCTGGAGTTTGTTTATCTGATGGAGAAGGCTACCATCGTACTCACTGACTCTGGCGGTATTCAGGAGGAGGCTCCAGGATTGGGCAAGCCTGTGCTCGTGATGCGTGATACTACGGAAAGACCGGAGGCTTTGGCTAGCGGTACGGTTCACCTGGTAGGTACCGACTATCAGAAGATTATGGATGAGGTAAGTACCCTGCTGGAAGATGAAAATGCCTACGAAAAGATGTCGAAGGCTGTGAACCCTTATGGAGACGGTAAGGCTTGCGAGAGAATCGTGAAGATACTCGCTGAATAAATAAAAGTAAAACAAATTAAAATTAAATGATATGATTAATGTAATTGGTTTAGGGTACATCGGATTGCCTACAGCCTTGATGATGGCTGCACACGATGTAGAGGTAATTGGTACTGACTATAACAAGGAGTTGGTGAATACTTTGAATGCTGGTCATACTACTTTCAAGGAGGATGGACTGGATGAACTTTTCCAGAATGCGCTGAAGGCTGGTATCAAGTTTACCACTGAGTATCAGGAGACGGATATGTATATCGTTTCTGTGCCAACCCCATACGACAAGTTTTCTAAGAAAGTTGATGCATGCTATGTTGTTGAAGCCATCAAGGATGTGATGAAGGTATGCCCTAAGGGTGCTACGGTTGTCATAGAATCTACCGTAAGTCCGGGTACTATCGACAAGTTTGTCCGTCCAGTGGTAGAGGAGAATGGTTTCGTTATCGGTGAAGATATCAATCTGGTGCATGCACCTGAGCGTATCATCCCTGGTAATATGGTATATGAGCTGCTGCATAACAATCGTACCATCGGTGCTGACTCTAAGGAGATTGGCGAGAAGGTGAAGGAATACTACAAGAGTTTCTGCCAGGGTGAAATCGTGGTTACGGATATCCGTTCGGCAGAAATGACCAAGGTGGTGGAGAATACCTTCAGAGCTGTAAACATCGCCTTTGCCAACGAATTGTCTCGTATCTGCCGTCACGATAATATGGATGTGTATGAAATCATCAAGATCTGCAATATGCATCCTCGTGTGAATATCCTGCAGCCTGGTCCGGGCGTGGGTGGTCACTGTATCTCTGTGGATCCTTGGTTCCTGGTGGGTGATTACCCTCAGTTGGCTAAGGTAATCGACGAGTCTATGAAGACCAATGATTCACAGCCTACCTTCGTATTGAACCGCATCTATGAGATTATGAAGGAGAACGGTATCACAGACAACCGTCGTGTAGGTCTCTATGGCTTAACCTATAAGGAGAATGTGGACGACTATCGTGAGTCGCCTACCTTGCAGCTCCTTGAGGCACAGGAAAGACATCTGGCTAGACCATTGAAGTGTTATGATCCTTTCCTGGAGAATCATAAGATTGCTGAGAATCAGTTTGATAATTTCGAAGACTTCCTGAAGGATATTGATATGGTGGTAATTATGGTGAAGCACGACCATATCAAGCAGAACTGGGATAAACTCAAGGGTAAGGTGGTAATGGATTGCTTCAATATCTGTCCACTGGAGGGAGTTTATCATATCTGATAATATTCGGATAAATTATACTGTTTTTATTTAGCAAATTTATGCTAACTATATATTATTTTTTGTTGGCAGCATTCTTCGTGTCTACTATTGTAGCCATGCTTGTGCTGCCTAACATTCTCCTTATCTCGCATAAGAAGAAACTCTTTGATATGCCGGACAAGAGAAAGGTGCATCATGCGCCGATTCCGCGACTGGGCGGACTCTCGTTCTTCCCAGTGATGCTGATTACCATGGGCGGTCTGGTGCTGATATATCATCTGATGGGACTGAGCAGCGGGTCGATGCACGGGGAGGTGCCTTATGAGTTTTTGGCACTGCTGGTGGGTAGCATGATGCTGTTCCTGGTGGGGCTCGCCGATGACCTGATTGGAGTGGGGTACAAGAAGAAGTTCCTGGTGCAGATTGTGGCGGCATCGCTGCTCGTGGCTTCGGGTGTGTGGATTAAGTCGCTCGACGGACTCTTCGGAATCTATCAGCTGTCGCCCTGGGTGGGTATGCCTTTCACCGTGCTCATCGTGGTGTACGTAACCAATGCCATCAACCTGATTGACGGCATCGACGGACTGGCTTCCGGACTCTGCGGCATCTCGCTGGTGGCTCTAGCGGGGCTGCACATCTGGCTCCATCTGTTTTCCTTCGCCCTGCTCTGTATTGCGGCGCTGGGTGTGATCATCCCTTTCTGGTTCTACAACGTGTTTGGAAATGCCATGAGGGGCAGAAAGCTCTTTATGGGCGATTCGGGTTCGCTGTCGCTGGGCTACATCATCAGTTTCCTGATGATTCACCTGAGCACGGTGGATGTGAACCCGCATGTGGTTTCCGACTACAACATGGTGTTTGCCTTTACCACGATGCTGGTGCCGTTGCTCGACGTGGTGAGAGTAGTGGGCCACAGACTGAGAAACAAGAAGAACCCGTTCTTGCCTGACAAGAACCATATCCATCATAAGCTGCTGAGGTGCGGACTGAGGGTGAGACAGGTGATGGTAAGCATCTGTCTGCTCTCGCTGATGTTTATCCTGATCAACGTGGCGCTGATAGGGGATATCAACATCACGTATATCCTGGGCATAGACATCGTGGTATGGATTGTGTTCCACCTTATCCTGGATGTTATCCTGCACACCAGAAGGTCGAAACTGGAAATATAATTCTCTAAATATAAATACCAAGATATTCCCGGCTTGGAGATTCTATGGAATCTCTGGGCCGGGAATTTTGCGTTTGTGTGGGGGGAGTGGTGCTTTATGGGGAAAAGGTTATATGGGTGTAATGTGTAAAAATATATAAAAAGATAAAGTAAGAAGTGCATTTTTGAGTTTTATTGCGTAACTTTGCATTTGAACATTCATTATTATAGATATGCCTAAGGTAAGAATTAAAAATATAGGCCCAATTGTTGATACGGGAGACATCGCTTTGTCTGCCGTAATGCTTATTGTGGGTAAACAGTCTTCGGGAAAAAGTACCTTTATGAAAATATTGTGCTTCTGTCGCTGGATAGAAAAGCGAATCATGCTTGATGGCGAGAATCTGCTGAAGAAATATACTCATTATGGCCGCTTCCTGAAAGAACTGAAGAAGTTTCATCGTTTCGATGATGCTTTCTTTATTGCCGATTCTTATATCTTTTATGATGGTGATTGCCTTACCATCGAGATGAATGGCGTGAAGGCGAATGTGAAAATCAGAAAGAAAGCGAATTTCAAAACTGAGCGCTATAATGCGAAACTGAGTTTTATTCCTTCGGAGCGCAATCTGGTTTCGGCTATCCAGAACATTGATAAGGTGTATCGCTCCTCTGATTATGATTCGATCTTTAATTATCTCCTGGAATACCAGGAGGCGAAGAAGAAATATGATATCAAGCATCCGCTGAGGATTCCCTTTGATGATAATATGAAATATTATTATGATAATGTTACGGATACTGACAGAATCGTGTTGGAGAAAGCGGGCAGAACGATAGCGCCTGTTTATGCTTCCAGCGGTATCCAGTCGGCTTTGCCTTTGGCTGTACTTGTGGATTATGTGACCGGACAGGTGGGGAAGATTCCTAAGTCGAGCCTTACTGATTTAACGAGTCTGGTGGCAAAGATTGTGCTTGATGATGAGAATAAGGAAATCAGTGCGGATGATGTGATTAAGGGAACTAAGATGTATAGATATAAATTCGCCCAGCTGTATATTGAGGAGCTAGAGGAAAATCTGTTCCCGAAGTCGCAGTTTGCGATGGTGAAGGAGATTGTGAAAAATATCAAGAAGGCTTATGAGCAGTCGGGGACAAATAGTTATGTGGTTATGACCACACATAGTCCGTATGTGCTGACTTCTCTGAATGTGCTGATGAAGGCTGCGATGGCTAAGGAAAAAATGCTGGATGAGAAAATGGGGGATATGTTGGAATATGCAATCCCGATTTCATGGTATTCGGCATACTGCATGACGGATGAAGGAAAAATGGAGAATATCGTGGATGATGAATACCATTTTATCATGGGTGATTATCTTGATTCTCTTTCTGATGAAATATCTGAATTATCTTCTGAACTTGATGAGATGATATATGGCAATGAATAATAATTTTTTGGCAGGTTATCTGGCTGAAAAGGAAGTTAGAAAATGTCCGAAAATCAGTCTGAAGGAGCGTTCGACAGTTTATTTGCTGAACTTTGTTCCTCCGATGGATTGTGTGGCTTATCAAGTAGATGATAACATTATAAAAGGTGCAGATAAGGACAAGTGTGACAAGCTTATTGTTGCAACAACCGATACGGATGAAAGAGTAAGTGTGTTTGTTGAACTGAAAGGTTCTGATGTGGCTCATGCTGTGAAACAGCTTGATGCAACATTATCTTTTCCCCTATTTGCTCGAAACAGAACGAAATGGACGAAAGCTAGGATTGTTGCAAATAAAATTCCTGCAAACACAGGAAGGTCTGTTGTTGAAAGAGCGAAAGTTGATTTCCGCAGAAAGTATAATTGTGAATTAATCTGTTTGAAGTCTGGTCAGCCTGACTTTTTGAGGCAAGACAAACTGAAATAGATTTCATTAGATAGCATTTGGTTATGGCAAGAAAATTATATCCTATAGGAATTCAGACATTTGAGGAAATCCGCAAGTTGGACAACCTCTATATCGACAAGACGGAATACATCTATCGTATGACACATACCGATGGAAAGTATTTCTTCTTGAGTCGCCCACGCCGTTTCGGCAAGTCGCTGCTGGTTTCTACCTTCCAAAGTTATTTCGAGGGTAAGAAGGAACTCTTCGAGGGGCTTGCCATCGAGAAACTGGAGAAGGAGTGGAATACTTATCCCGTGCTGCACTTCAGCCTGGCTGGAGGCAAACATATGGAGAAGGAACAGCTGGATCAATACCTCTTATATATATTGAAGGAAAATGAGGATAGGTTTGGAGTGGATTATAATTCTCCAGCCCCAAACGTTCGTTTGCTCAACTTGATAAGAACAGTTACTGCAAAGACTGGCAAGCAGGCTGTGGTGCTCATCGATGAATATGACGCTCCGCTGCTGGATGTGGCGCATGAGAAGGAAAAACTCGATGTCTTGCGCAATACGATGCGCAATTTCTACAGTCCCTTGAAAGATTGCGAGCCATTGCTCCGTTTCGTGTTCCTTACGGGTATCACGAAGTTCTCGCAGCTCAGCATCTTCAGCGAGCTGAACAACATCAAGAATGTGAGCATGGATGAGCCTTACGCCGGCATCTGCGGCATCACCAAGGAGGAAATGTTGACCCAGATGAGCGATGACATCAACGCTCTTGCCGGGCATCTGGAACTGAGCAGGGAGGAGACCATCCAGGAGCTGAAAGACCATTATGATGGTTATCACTTCACTTGGCCATCTCCTGATGTCTTCAATCCTTACAGTCTGCTCAATTGCTTTGCCGATGGCAGAATGGATGATTACTGGTTTGGCTCGGGCACTCCTACTTATCTAATCAACATGATGAGAAAGTATGATTTTTTGCCTGCAGACCTTGGCGAGGCCATAGAGGTGGGCAAGAAGGACTTTGATGCCCCTACCGAAACGATGACCACCATCGTACCTTTGCTCTATCAGAGCGGGTATGTCACCATCAAGGGATATGACAAACCGACAAAGTTGTATCAGTTGGCATTGCCTAACCAGGAGATAAGGGTGGGGCTATATGGTAGTCTCTTGCCTCATTATCTGATGGACAAGTCGGCGAAGGCTAACACGACCATCGCCAAGATGTCGGTCTTTGTAAAGAAGGGGGATATGGATGCCGCTTTCTGCCTGCTGAACGACTTCCTGGAGACGGTGCCTTACTGCGACAACACCCACTACGAGGGGCATTGGCAGCAGACGCTCTACATCATGTTTGCCCTGCTTACCAACTATAGCATCCTAGTGGAACCTCATACAGCGAAGGGCAGAATCGATATTATGATGGAGACGAATGATACCATCTACGTGATGGAACTGAAGTTCAACAAGAGTGCCGAGGAGGCTCTCGCCCAGATAGACGCAAAGCACTATGCCGACGCCTTCAAGATGAGTGGCAAGAAGGTGGTGAAGATTGGCTTGAACTTTTCTGTGAAGGACGAGGTGAACAGCCTGGAATGGAAGATTGTATCTTAAGACAGAATTGTATCTTGAGGCAAGACAAGCTGAAAATGCAGAAAATTTCTGTTATAGTCCTGTATATTTCCTGATAGCCTTGATGAAGGTATCGCCATATTTATTGAGCTTGAATTCTCCGATACCACTGATCAGGCTCATGGCATTCTTGGTGGTAGGTTTTATTCTTGCGAGTTCATGAAGGCTCTTGTCGCTGAGTACGATATATGGAGGATAACCCTGTTCGTCGGCAAGGTTCTTGCGTATCTTTCTGAGGTGTTCAAAGAGCCCTTTGTCTTCCACGCCTTTCAAGTCTTCCTGGAAGATGACACGTTCGGCATGCACCTCAGGAATGAGATTTCCCGGCTGGGCGATGGCGCCCTTCCTGTTGCGTACCGTTTTCTTTGAGCGGGTGGCTTTATCATCTTCTTCGATATAAGCCAGCGAAACATGGTGTTCTCCCTTCAGTACCTTCCAGCCTAAATCAGTGACCTTCATGTAGTTGTGGTTGTTGTAGGCAATCTCGAAGAATCCCATCTGCAGCATCTGCAGCAGATAAGCATTCCAGTCTTTAGATGTTGTATCCCTGCCCACACCGAAGGTTTTCATCTCGTTGTATTTGTTTTTCACAACTGCAGAAGAATGCATGCCTCTCAGAATCTCGATGCAGGTACCTACTGCAATATGCTCACCCGAACGGACCACGGCACTCAGGGCTTTCTGGGCTCTGATGGTGCCGTCGAAGGTGCGTGGAGGATTCTTGCAAACATCACAGTTGCCGCAGTTGCAGGATGATGTCTCGCCAAAATAATTCAGCAGAATGCGTCGTCGGCATACTCTCGATTCGGCATATTCCTCCATGCGGCGCAGTTTCTCCATGTTCACATCACGCTGTCCGCTTTCTTCACAGAAAGAACGGAGGGTGATGATGTCGGCCATCGAATAGAACAGTACGGTATCTGATGGTGCTCCATCTCTTCCGGCTCTACCTATTTCCTGATAGAAACTCTCGATGCTTTTTGGCATATTATAGTGGATTACCCAGCGCACATTACTCTTGTCGATGCCCATTCCGAAAGCGATGGTAGCACATACCACCTGAATCTGGTCCATCTTGAACCGCTCCTGTACTGATGCTCTGGTCTGGGCAGTCATTCCGGCGTGATAGGCTGCAGCATTGATACCCAGATCGATAAGTTCCTGAGCTACCATTTCGGTGTTCTTGCGGGAGAGACAGTAGATGATGCCCGCTTCTTCCGGATGATTACTGATGAAGCGGGTGATGTATTGGAGCTTTGCCTTTTTGGTGCTCTCCTGTCTTACGGTGAGGGAGAGGTTGGGGCGGTCGAAACTGCTTACGAACGTCTGCCCATTGAGATGAAGCTGGCGTATGATATCTTCGCGTGTTATCTTGTCGGCTGTGGCTGTGAGCGCCATCACCGGGACATTGCGGAAATTCTCGTGCAGCATACCGAGTTGCGAATACTCCGGACGGAAATCGTGTCCCCACTGGCTGATGCAGTGGGCCTCGTCAACGGCAAAGAGCGAAATCTTGATGTTGCTGAATAAATAAGGTATCTCGCTGATGAGTTTTTCGGGCGAAACATAAAGGAGTTTCAGTTCTCCCTTCTCGCATCGGCGTCGGATGATGAGTTCATCGGTCGTGTCGTTTCCGCTGTTCAGTGCTTCTGCCGGGATACCGTTTGCCTTGAGCGCCTCCACCTGGTCGTGCATCAGACTGATGAGCGGTGAAATGACCACAGCGGTACCTTCCATCGCTAATGCGGGAACCTGGTAGCACAGACTCTTTCCACCACCAGTCGGCATGAGAACCAGACAGTCGTGTCCCTGCATTACCTCTCTGATAATCGTTTCCTGGTTGGGGCGGAAGGAATCGTATCCAAAATAGCTTTTTAATATCTCATTTATCTGCATGATTGCCGTTTTATGATTTATGCCTTTACCGGCATGTTTTTGTTTTGTTTTTCATGCAAAGGTAATGAATAATTTGCATAAATAAAAGTTTTCTCCAAGAAAAAGTGCATATTTCAAGTAAAAAACTTTGCAAAGAGCGAAAAACAGGAGAAAAAGTTTGATATGTGAAAAAAATGTGTTACTTTTGCATGGTAAAAACAGATAAAAATGGCAAAATGTAATGTAAACACTCAAGAGCGATTTGCCGATATCCAGATGCTCCGTTATGAGCTGAAGGGTTTCGAAAACCTGTCGCTCACACAGAAAATTTATATTTATTGCTTGTCGAAGGCAACCCTCTTGGGACGTGATATCACCTTCGACCAGCAGGGCAAATACAACCTGCGCATCCGTAAAACCCTGGAGGCTGTATACCGTCATTACGAGGGTAATCGCGAAAGCGAAGATTTCAAGGCTTTCGAAGTTTACCTGAAGCGTGTCTGGTTTGCCAGCGGCATCCATCATCACTATGGATGTGAAAAGTTTGTGCCAGGATTTTCAGAGGAATCTTTCTATGAGATGGTTGGGGCTGTAGCCGATGAATACCTGCCTCTTTCCAAGGGGCAGAGCAAGGAAGACCTGTTGGGCATTCTGGTGCCTGTCATCTTCAATCCGGAAGTCATGCCTAAGCGCGTGAATCAGACGGATGGCGAGGATCTGGTGCAGACTTCAGCCTGCAATTTCTATGAGAATGTTTCTCAGGCAGAAGTAGAACGTTTCTATGCCAGGATGAAGGAAGAGGGCAACGAACAGGCACCTTCGTATGGACTGAACTCTAAACTGACCAAGCGTAATGGTGAACTGGTGGAGCTGAAATGGACAGAAGACGGCCTCTATGGCGCAGCTATCAAGGAGATTGTTTCCTGGTTGCTCCGTGCTCAGAAATATGCAGAAAATGAGGAACAGAAACATCTCATCGATCTCCTGGTGAAGTATTACCGTACAGGCGATCTCAAGGATTTCGACCGTTACAGCATTGCCTGGGTGCAGCAGCACGAGGGAATGATTGATTTCATCAACGGATTTATCGAAGTGTATGGCGATCCGCTCGGACTGAAAGGTACTTGGGAAGGCATCGTAGAATATAAAGATCTTGAAGCTACGAAGCGCACCCAGACCATCAGTCAGAATGCCCAGTGGTTTGAGGACCATTCACCTGTAGACCCACGTTTCCGCAAGCCGGAGGTGAAGGGTGTTACAGCCAATGTCATCTGTGCGGCGATGTTGGGTGGCGAGGAATATCCTGCTTCTGCCATCGGCATCAATCTTCCGAATGCCAACTGGATCCGTCAGGAATATGGTTCTAAGAGTGTGACCATCGGTAACCTGACCGAGGCATATAACAAGGCAGCTCAAGGCAATGGTTTCCGCGATGAATTCGTTATCGACGAGGATACCATCAGTCTGATGAATCAGTACGAAGATATTACAGATGATCTGCATACCGATCTGCATGAGTGTCTGGGACATGGTAGCGGACAGCTCTTGCCTGGTACCGACCCTGATGCACTGAAGGCGTATGGCAGTACGATAGAAGAGGCGAGAGCCGATCTTTTCGGACTCTATTATGTAGCCGACCATAAATTGGTAGAACTGGGGCTGACTCCAAATGATGAGGCATACAAGGCTCAGTATTACGGTTATCTGATGAACGGTCTGCTCACCCAGACTATCCGCATCAAGGAAGGCGACAAGATAGAGGAAGCCCACATGCGCAACCGTGCGCTGATAGCCTGGTGGGTGATGGAGCATGCCGAGGGTGCTGTGGAACTGGTGAAGATGGATATGAACTATGCTTCTGCCGAGGATGCTTTGAAGGACAGCGAGGGCAATATCATTACGACGAAGACTTATGTGAAGATTAATGATTATGCCAAGCTCCGCCATCTCTTCGGCGAGTTGCTTGCTGAAATTCAGCGCATCAAGAGTGAGGGTGATTTCGAGGCTGCCCGCCTGTTGGTTGAGAAGTATGCCGTGAATATTGATCCGGAATTGCATCGCGAGATACTGGCAAGATATAAGAAACTGAATCTCGCTCCATACAAGGGATTCATCAATCCGAAGATGACGCTGGAGATGGATGAAGAAGGCGAAATTACAGACGTGGTATTGGATTATGAGGAGAGCTATGTCGACCAGATGTTGCGCTACTCTGATGAATACGGAACTTTGTAATAAGAGAAACGATGATAGATAATAAGAACGAGGAATTTCCGATAGTAGATGAAATGGGCAACATCCTGGGCGCTGTAACCCGCGGTCATGCCCATGACGGAAGCAAGATATTGCATCCGGTAGTTCATCTGCATGTATTCAACAGCCGGGGTGATCTGTATCTGCAGCATCGTCCAGCCTGGAAGGATATCCAGCCGGATAAATGGGATACAGCCTGCGGCGGTCATGTTGATTTAGGCGAAAGTGTGAGTCAGGCTTTGCATCGCGAGGTAAGGGAAGAATTGGGTATCACCGATTTTGAACCGGAATCTCTTGGGCATTATGTCTTTGAGAGTCAGCGGGAAAAGGAACTGGTTTATGTACATCGCTGTGTATATGATGGCGAGGTGAAACCGAGCCAGGAAGAATTGGCCGGTGGCAGATTCTGGACCAAGGATGAAATCAGCGAAAACATCGGCAAGGGTGTTTTCACTCCGAACTTCGAAAACGAATACCAGAAGTATTTCATGTAATGACGAAAATAGCCATAAAAATACGTCCCGACGTAGCGTTTGCTGCATCGGGACGTATTTTTTTGTATGTCGGGACGCAGCAAATGCTACGTCGGGACGTATTTTTAGCAGGGTTGTGGCCTGTTTCTGACCGCATCTGCAGAAGCGTTAAATCTCGTAGATACCCTTGAGTGCGCCTCTTGCAATTTTCTCGAAATCTTCACCGAAGTCGCAGAAACGGAGAACCGCATTAGAGACAGCATGTTTTATTCCCATGTTGTCACCCTGCAATGCAGTGGCAGCCTGATCCAGGAATTCGTTGATGCCACGCTCGTTAGGCTCTTTCCCATTGGCAAAGAGACGGGCAAGGAGCTGGAAACCGGCAATCTCATAGAGCGGCTTATCACTTGCTATCCACTGGTAGGCGATGACAGGCGCATAATCTACGTGCTGCAAAAGGTTGAAGGCAAGCATCTCTGCTATCTCCTGACTCTGTACCTGTTCCATCCATAAATCTGTGATTTCCGGAAGCATCTTATCGGCAGGCATGATGAGTGTAGCCAGAATCTTGCATTCCCGGATATCTTCCTTCCACAGTTCGATGGCGAGGTCATAGTCTTTACCATATTCCTCAGCCATTTTTTTCAGTTCATAGAATGGTACGCCCCAATTCAGTTTATATCCCAGTCCCTTATCGCGCATAGATTGCGATCCCGGACCGTTCATCAGCAAGCGGAAGCTTCGCTTGATAGTCATCAGTTTCTGATGTGTTTCTTCGTTCATTATATTTTGAGTAAACTATTAACTAAATTAAAGTTTCATTATTTTACAGAACATTCCTTCGAACTGTTCCTCTATATTTGCAGGTTTATGCTTGAAGATACCGAAGATGGCACTTCCGCTACCACTCATCGCAGCATATACGGCACCCAGGTTGTACAGCTTCTGTTTGATTTCTGCCAGTTCCGGGTGCATCTTGAAGATAGGTGCCTCAAAATCGTTGACAAGTTCGTCTTTCCAAGTCTCGATAGGCTGGCGTACGATGTCGCGGCAACATTTGGCTGGTGCCTGTGGGGTGATGGCTGCATAAGCCTCTTTGGTGCTGACGGCAATGTCATCGCGCTTCACCACAACCAGATGATAGCCCCTCAGATTATCGCCAGGACCACTTACCGGCATCAGTTCTTCGCCGATGCCTTCTGCATAGCAAGCAGTATCGCCATCCTCAGGATCGGCAGAAATGAAGTAGGCGCAGTCTGCACCCAGCTTGGCAGCGTATCTTTCCATCTCCGGATTACCGATATTGAGGCGGAAACGCTCGTCCAGCAAACGGATCATGAAGGCTGCATCGGCAGAACCGCCACCCAAACCAGCCTGCGAAGGAATACGCTTTACCAGGTGAGCATGGATGCGTGGAATCCTGAAGTCGGCAGCCAGGAGATTATAAGCTTTTACAACGAGATTGTTCTGTTCGTCGCAATCCACTGCGTTACCTGTAATCTTCAGATCACAAGGAACATCGCTAGGGAATTCATCGCCCATGAGCTTGATTTCAAGTGCATCGGTCAGCGGAATAGGGTAGAACACCGTTTCAAGATTGTGGTATCCATCTTTCCGCTTGCTAACTATATTTAAACCAAGATTGATCTTGGCGCAAGGAAATGTAATCATAACTTTTCAGTTTAAAGGGTTCGTTACTATTTCTTTTTCTTTGCAAAGATACGGAAAAATATCTAACATGGTGCATCTTTTACAGGATTATTTTTATCAGTAGCATTAAAAATATTAAAATAAGCCCTGTTTTGCAATATCTTTTGTATCTTTGCAATTACAAATTATTAATAGATTATGAAAAAAGGAGATAAAGTCAGATTCTTGAGCGAAGTGGGTGGCGGAAAGGTTACCGGCTTCCAAGGTAAAAATATTGTGCTCGTTGAGGATGAGGATGGTTTTGAGATTCCGATGCCTATCAACGAGGTGGTTGTGGTGGAGCAGGATGAATACTCCATGGGCAAGATGATTTCGGCTAAGATGGATGCGCAGCAGAAGGCTGAGGAGCATGCCAATACCGAACTGCATCAGGACAGCCGGAGTATCAAGGCCATCTTGAATGATCACGATGACGTGGATATGGATGTAGAGGAATATGATGCTGCCGACCGTGAGATAACCTTTGTGAAACCGGTTGAGGAACGTACGGGTGGCAACAAACTCAGTGCTTATCTCGCCTTTGTACCTATCAACATCAAGGACGTAACCAATACCCGTTTCGAGACCTATATGGTGAATGACAGCAACTACTATCTCCGCTATACCTATCTCGTGGCTGAGGGAAATGCATGGACTCTGAAAGCAGAGGGAGAAATAGAACCGAACACCAAACTCTTCATCGAGGAATTCGGTCGTGAGGCTCTGAACGAGATGGAGCATATCGCCATCCAGATGATAGCTTACAAGAAGGACAAGCCATTTCTCCTGAAGCCGGCAACAGATGTTCAGTTCCGTCTCGATCCCGTGAAATTCTACAAACTTCATCTTTTCGAAGAGAACGATTTCTTCGAGACTCCAGCCTATCTCTTTACGATTGTAGAGAACGATGAAATAGCCCGTCCGCTGGTTATCGATTCCAAGCGTCTGAAAGAGCAGATGTATAAGGATGAGAAGGTTGTCGCCAACACCAGCAAGAAGAAGAGCAAGAAGGATGATGGTACCCTTGTGATAGATCTTCATGCAGATGAAGTGCTTGAAACAACTGCTGGAATGAATTCTGCTGATATCCTTCATTATCAGATGGATATCTTCAAGAAGACCATGGAGGAATATAAGAAAAAGAAGGGACAGAAAATTATCTTTATTCATGGAAAGGGCGAAGGTGTGTTGCGCCAGACTCTCATTCATGAGTTGAACTATCGCTATAAGAGTTGCACCTATCAGGATGCTTCTTTCCAGGAGTATGGCTATGGTGCTACACAGGTAACAATAAAGTAATTTATTATGAAGTACGGATTTATTAAGGTAGCCAGTGCCATCCCTGCCGTAAAGGTGGGTGATGTCATTTTTAATACCCAGCAGATAGAGGAACAGATAGCGCTGGCTGAGGGAAAGGGTGTAGAGATCATTACATTTCCGGAACTCTCGGTTACGGGCTATTCCTGTCAGGATCTCTTCCGTCAGCAGATGCTTCTTGAATCATCTGAGCAGGCGGTGATGATGTTGCTCGATTTCACACGCAAACTCGATGTCATCTCTATCGTGGGGGCGCCGGTGATAGCGGGCGACTTGTTGCTTAATTGTGGTATCGTTATCCAGCATGGACAGATTCTCGGTATTGTACCGAAGACATATCTTCCAAACTACAGCGAGTTTTATGAGAAACGCTGGTTTGCCTCGGCTCAGGACTTGAGAGATTGCGAAGTCCGTTATGCCGGACATAAGGTGAAACTGACGCCTGATGTTCAGATTTTTCAAACTTTCGATGGCGTACAGTTTGGTGTGGAAATCTGCGAAGATGTATGGGCTCCGGCTCCTCCTAGCAACAAACTGGCGCTAGCAGGAGCAGACCTGATTTTCAATCTTTCTGCAAGCGACGAACTCATCGGAAAACATCATTATCTGAAGAGTCTGCTCAGCCAGCAGAGTGCCCGTACCATGACCGGATATATCTACAGTTCCTGCGGATTCGGTGAGAGTACGCAGGATGTGGTTTATGGTGGAAATGCTCTGATTTATGAGAATGGAGTTTTACTTTCACAGAGTGAACGTTTCTCTATTGAACCGCAGATGGTTATCTCACAGATAGATGTAGAAAAACTCCGCTCTGAGCGTCGTACGAATTCTACTTATGTAAATGCCCAGCGCAATATTAAGTATTCTGTTCTCGGCGGTCAGTTCAATATCCGTAATATCGAAGCCGAACCAACCGAGAATGAACGCGATTTTGTGTTGGAACGTGAGGTGAATCCTCATCCGTTTATTCCTACCAGCAGCGATATGAATGCCTCCTGCGAGGAAATTTTCAATATCCAACTCATGGGACTAGCCAAGCGTATCGTTCATACCCATGCCAAGACCGTAGTAATCGGTATTAGCGGTGGTTTGGATTCTACGCTGGCCTTACTCGTTTGTGTAAAAGCTTTTGACAAACTCAAAATGAACCGAAAGGGTATCGTAGGTGTCACTATGCCGGGATTCGGAACCACAGACAGAACCTACAATAATGCTATCTCGCTGATGCAGAGTCTTGGTATTACCATTAAGGAAATCAGCATCGCCAAGGCTGTAACCCAGCACTTTGAGGACATCGGTCAGGATGCCAGTGTGCATGATGTGACTTACGAGAATTCCCAGGCTCGTGAACGTACCCAGATTCTGATGGATTTAGCCAATAAGATGGGTGGTATGGTTATCGGTACCGGCGACCTTTCAGAGTTGGCATTAGGATGGGCTACCTATAATGGTGACCACATGAGTATGTATGGCGTGAATGCCAGCATTCCTAAGACCCTGATCCGTCATCTCGTAAATCATGTAGCAGAGAGTGGGGTAGACGAACAGAGCCGCATCACTCTTCGTGATATCATCGATACGCCTATCAGTCCAGAGTTGATTCCGGCAGATGAGAATGGAAATATCAAGCAGAAGACGGAAGATTTGGTGGGACCATACGAACTTCATGATTTCTTCCTCTACTATTTCCTGCGTTTCGGTTTCCGTCCTTCCAAGATTTACATGTTGGCAAAGAAGGCATTTATTGATTCAGAACTGGAGCGTGTAAAGATCAGTGATAATGATCCTGACAGCTATGATGAGGAGACTATCAAAAAGTGGCTGAAGACCTTCGTGCGCCGTTTCTTCAATCAGCAGTTCAAGCGCAGCTGTCTGCCAGATGGCCCGAAAGTAGGAAGCGTGAGTCTGAGTCCTCGTGGCGACTGGCGTATGCCTAGTGATGCTGCATCTGCCATCTGGCTGCAAGAGGCTGAAAACCTCTGAAATTGATTTCGGACAAGCCAAAAGTACAATATTCTTTCTGGTTTCTAGCGCGCCCGTTATATTAATTATATACTCTTAAAGGGGCTGGATTTTGTAAATATTTGGTTTACAGAATCCAGCCTCTTTTTCTTAATATTTGTGAAATCGATTGCACAAAAATATCAGCAGAAAAGTGAAATATCTTGTTGCGCGGATAGAAATAGTTTGTAATTTTGCGGTGTAATTATTCAACTATTCAATTTTAAACTTAACAATTTCATTATGAAAAAACTTGCCGCAAAATTATGGGCGGTTTTAATGCTCATGTTGGTCTCCATGCAGACGATGGCTACAGACACGTTTACTAGCAATCGTACTGACTTCCGAGACGAAAGTATCTATTTTATGATGACCACGCGTTTCTACGATGGTGACACAGGAAACAATGTGCTCTGCTGGGATAACCAGTCAGAGCAGATCAAAACAAAAGACCCTTGCTGGCGAGGCGACTTCCAGGGTGTCATCGACAAGCTCGACTACATCAAGGCATTGGGTTTTACAGCTATCTGGATTACACCAGTAGTGCAGAACGCATCCGGTTACGACTACCACGGTTATCATGCCATGGATTTCCAGCATGTAGACTGCCGTTATCAGAGCAGCGATGGTAGCAAGGACGGTGACGCCATGTTCCAGGAACTCATTGACAAGGCTCACGAAAAGGGTATCAAGATTATCCTCGACATCGTGCTCAACCACACCGGTAACTTCGGTGAGCAGACACTCTGCAAGGAGTTTGACCGTAATACCGACTTGGAAACTCAGGCACTCATCAATGCTTGTATGATTCCTAACGAGGAGAAGTTGGGTTCCGACTACCTTACAAGTGTCCCTTATGAGCAGTATCAGCGTCGTCTTGGCTTGTTGAAGAACGTCCGTGGTAAGAACGAGGATGTTCATAACTACTGGCACCATTTTGGTGACTTCAACTGGGACTTTCCTAACCGCTGGTGGGCTCAGATTGCAGGCGACTGTGTTGACCTGAACACCGAGAACGACTACGTAGCAGATTATCTCGTAAAGTGCTACGGCAGCTTCATCAAGATGGGTGTGGATGGTTTCCGTATCGATACATCCGGTCACATCTCACGTTTGACCTTCTGCAAGCAGTTTATTCCTCAGTTTACAGCCCTCGGTAAGAAGTATGAGGACAAGCGATTGAACAAGGCTCCATTCTTCATGTATGGTGAGGTTTG
>JAJXAL010000117.1:0-11118 GCA_021628325.1 Segatella copri
TGTCTTATAAAGAAGACGAAGTGCCAACCTTTCCTCATGTATATTATGCCCCTAACTACAAATGGGAAGCTGGCGAATTAGTTTTGAAAGAAGGTAAGGTTGCAGGAACGGATGAATATATTGAGGGAACAGCACAAATAACCCCTAATGGTCAGAGTATAACCGTAAATTTTTCCGGAGCAACACGCAACTATTCACGCTTGCGCATTGCAACGAATCCTGCTCTGAATCAAGGGAATCCAATTACTGTGACTGTCAAGAAATTTGCTCCAGCCAACATATTAGACAATATAAACTGCACCTATACCCTTACGCCTGATGCTAAAGGGAATGTGTATTTATATGGTCTTTTCACTTACTACTCAACTGTTTCTGTAAAATCTGGAGAGTACTCTTTAGTGGATTATGAGTTTTACCTAGAAACCAAAGATGGCATAAGCTATGCGCTGAATGCCTATGCTATTGATGCCAATAACATGACTGCTACAGAAATAGAAAACGTTATTAAGAAAGAATTGACAGAAGGAAAAACTGACATTAAGCTCATTCTTGCACCTAATGCAGGCAAAGAAGTTTTTGATGCTATTCGTGAAGCCTTGAATGGTGGAACAGATGGTAGCATTGACCTTTCCTTGATAGGATGCAAGGAAATTCCTGCAAATGGTTTGAACAATGAAGCAAGAGAATTAGAGCCTTTAAAGTCTATTTTTTTACCAGATGTGACAACGTTAGGTAAAAAGGCTTTGTTTTTCTGTATAAATTTAGAAACAGTAAATGCTCCAAAAGTTACAACTATATATCAACAAGCATTTTACGGATGCAAATCTCTTAAAAAAGTTATACTGGGAACACTTACCGATGTACGAGGAGAAGCAAATTCTGAAGATGGTATTTTTGATGGTATTAACTATTCGCGTCCATATATAGATTTGTATTTGCCTGGAAATCAAGAAATTATGAAGGGTGAATTTGACAAGAATAGCAATCAGTATATTTGGAAGCCTTCAGGTGTAAAATACGTTGACAGCATTGACAGTGATGATGGTATATTCCTCGGCTATCAATTTAGGTCAGTAAGGAGTTGGAAATAAACGGCAGTACTATCAAGTTTAACTCCTAAGCTGGGCAGGAGTATAAGTTGCCCAGCAAACATATCCCCCGCACCTCACGGGAAGCGACAAGGGTCTATATGCTACGAAGAAAAGGTGGCGTATAGACCCTTGATTATATGGTGATATTCGTAATCTACATCTCCGCTTTCAGCAGCTTTATCTCCTCTGCCGTCAGCCCCGTCATATCCATGATAGACGCTTCATCCATACCCTTTGCCAGCATCTTCCTGGCAATTTCAAGGCTTCGCTGGGACATGCCTTCTTCTCTGCCTTTCTGGTATCTGTCATCCAGAAGGGTTCTTTCAACACTTACGGAATCCCAAAACTTGTCGTAGGCTCTGAGTTCGGAATCTGTAAAGCCGGAAATCTCCAGTTCCTCTGTTGTCGGCAGATATTGTTGCTGTTGTATCAGTTCATCTTCATTGAGTGACTGAAGGGTATTCAGAAGGTTTTTCAATCGATCGGGATGATTGCCTAAGTACTTCATAACCATTCTGTTTAAAAAACAATACCGCAAAGTTACGGTTTTATTTTCATATCTGCAAGCTTTTTCTGGGATTTTTAAAGGTAAAAAAGTAAAAAGGTAAAAAAGTAAAGATTTTAAGGTGGTAACATACCACCATCTATGGGTTGGCTGCTATTTTTTATTCCAAGTTGAGGCAAATTGGCATCCCTTTCCAATTGGTCAGCAACTTGCTGACCAATTTCTGTGTATGGTAGATACATGCAATAGAAATTCTTCATATAAAGAAGATTCTTCGGTGAAAAGCAAGTTGCCAAAGGATTTGCTTCTTTCAAATCTCTACTAAGATTTTTGAAGAACTTACTGCCCCAACGTGTCTCTGCTTTTAAGGCAACAATATCTCTGCCCAAACTCCAATAGAACTTGAGCATTTCTGTATTCACCTTTACCGCAGCCTTTATCTGGCTCTGGCGATAACGCTTACAGAGTTCCTTGACCCATTTCAAATAATCTTTATCTAAAATGTTTATCGGTTTGTTCATATTTTTGTTCCTTTACAATAGCTTTAGATACAAATAAAAAAATGCTTTCTTCTATCTGTCTCATACGCCATTCATTTATTTTTCTGCAAATATACGATTATTTTGTGAAACCTACAAGAATAACCGTTTTTTTTCGCGAAAATGTTTTTTTGAAGTCTTTGCAAGAATGCTGTTAATATCCTTGTTCTCCTTTTGTTGCCTCATTTTCAGATTAGGCGGAACTGGGTTAGGGCTCACCGAGGAAGTAGAGGATGTAGGAGACTTGCATCGGGGTGAACTCCTTGCAGTTCTTGCCATACCCTTTGCCAGCACATCTTCCTGGCAATTTCAAGGCTTCGCTGGGACATGCCTTCTTCCATGCCTTCAGCTCTGCTTTTTTCCATACCTTCTTCCATTCCTTTCTGGTACCTGTCATCCAGGAGGTACAGGAGCTTCATGGCATCAAAGCCAAGGACTGCTATCGTTTCTATACCGACATCAGAAAACGCAAAAACCATAGCCGTACTTACTTCCTAGACAGAATGCAGGAGAAGTTGAACGACAAAATGCGAAAGGATGATGAATTGAAAAGAATGAGACGTTAAAATGGCATGAAGTTGGTATTTGGAATTTTTTCGTAGAAATTCAACAGAAAGTTAACAAAAAGTTTGGTAAAGTGAAAATAAAAGCATAATTTTGCAAATTAAATAAGTACATAACATTAAAAACAAGAAGATTATGGCAATAGAAATTAAAACAATACCTGTCCTTCATGGTGAGGCAGCAGCTCGTTTTGTTGAAGCGGCTGATGAGGCATTGGAAAAGCGTGGCTCCATTGACTTCTCCAAGCAAGTGGCCAAGGCACGTGCTATATTAAAACGTTCAAAACTGTACATTTAAAATGTTAGAGCAATGTGATTTTATGGAACTGACAGAGGATGTCTTGCAGCAATGCAAAGGCTTCACTTGTAAGGATGAGGACATAACAGAGTTCTTCACCCAAGACTATGCTGACTATGCCTATCAGTTGCTTGGAAAATCATATTGTTTTGTTAAACCAGATACATCTGAAATAGTCTGTGCATTTACAGTTGCTAATTCGAGTGTAAAAGTAGATTCACTTCCTTCAAACCTTCGGAATAAGCTTAATAGAAAGATTCCGAATGCCAAGCGAAGACCGCAGTATCCAGCAGTGTTGGTTGGACAGTTGGCAGTAAGCGATTTGTTCAGTGGGCATCATGTGGGAGATGAATTGTTGGATTTCATCAAATCATGGTTTATAGACCCATTGAATAAAACAGGATGCCGATATGTCATTGTTGATGCCGTCAACCATTCGAAAGTGTTTGAATATTATCAACGAAATGGTTTCAAGTTCTTGTTTTCGTCAGATGAGGAAGAATGGACCTTTTTGCATAACAAAGGTCTAGAGCCAACAACTCCGATAGAGCCGATGAAGACACGACTGATGTACTTTGATTTGATTTATCTTCGCACAAAATAACAAATAAAAGATGCCCTAATTTAAAGGAAATTATAGCAATCGGCTGCAATCCATATACTATTGATAAGCTAAAAAGTGCTATAGATGAGAATGGACAGACGAATCAAGTAAAACTGATTACAGAATAAAATAGCTCCTAAGCCAAATGGGAGAATAAAGAATTTGGCAATATTTATCAACCCATACTTCGCGGTTGTTCCAAGGGTCTATACACCTCTACAAAAGGGTGTATAGACCCTTTTTCCTATTGCATGATGTCTTCAGGTAGAAGTACCTTTTGTTGGTTCATTTTCAGATTAGGTGGAACAGGGTTAGGGTTCACCTAGGAAGTAGAGGATGTAGGAGACTTGCATCGGGGTGAACTCCTTGCAGTTCTTGCCGTAACCGGTGGCGGCGAGCTTCTGGAGAAGGTCGGGGATGCGCTGGATCCATCGCATCAGGTGAGCACTGGCTACTGCTGGAGTAGCATCGGGAAAATACAGGAGAGCTAGCTCTTGCTTGGTATAACTTCTTAAATCCATAGTTTTGTTTGATTTTTATGAGGGTTAATGAATGATGATGCGGTTCATAAGCTACTGACTTTTGCATCGTAAGTCTCTGACTTTTGAACCATAAGTCTCTGACTTTTTCACCGTAAGTCTTTGGTTTCCGTTTCGGAAGTAACTGGCTTTGCTATGACACATGACACTTATGACAGTGAATTCTGAAGATTTGCTCTCGCGCGGGCAGGCAGGAAAAATCAGGCCGAAAGTTCCTGCCTGCCCGCGTGCGAGGCGAAAAGTTGAAAAACTAGTGTCATAGTGTCATAGTGTCATAATCTCACCAGTGGAAACCGATGGTTTGGGGACGGCTAGAACGGGGCATCATCATCGGATTGCGGCGAGTTGATGCAGAGGGATACCTGGTATGCCTTGATTTCCTCGGCAGTACGGATAATCGCCCTGTAACCACGGTTGTAGGTGGTGCGCATCTTTTCGAATCCGAGATCATTGAAAGCTCTGCCCAGCTTGGTGCTGCTCAGCTTCTGAGAGATGTTGCAACTGATGATCTGCATCGCTCTGGCTATAGACACGAACTCCCCTGTCTCCGCCTCCGTTGGCTTTCGGAAGTAGAGATCCACAAGTTCCTGTTCTAGTCTAGGCGCCTCAAAAGCGCGGTTGTGCCGGTTCTGCTGTTCTATCTCCTCATCGGTGAACCAATAGCGGAAATCACTCTTGTAGAGGGCGTAAGCCTGGGCGTAGATGCCTTCGTAATTGAACGGATGCTCACGGGGTGAGAGGATGCTCTCTATCTCGTAGGGCAGCCAGCGACGGTTACCGGTAGGGTCGCTCAAAAACTCGGGATTGTTGCCCGTGCCGCAGAAGGTGTTGATATGCTTGCGCTGCTCGGCATAATGGCCGTATGCCGCCCGTTCGTTGGTATACTGCATCGTTACCACAGCCTTCAGCTGGTTCAGTTCCGACGGACTCATCGTGTCGAGCTCTTCATAACAGATGAGTGCATACTGCGATAGGGCGATGATATCATCCTTCGTCATGCGCCTGGCATTCGCCTTCGTATAGAAGTATTGCTTCAGTTCCGGCGGCAGGAGATAGTTGAACCAGGTGGTCTTATAGGCACCCTGTCTGCCGATGAACACCAGGATGACATTGTTGACGGCACCTTCGTCTATCCATCCTGCTATCATTGCCACGAGCCATTTCCTGAGGGCTTCGCAGAAGGGCATCACCGGGGTGCCCTTCAGCTTTACCGTGGCAGCGAGTTCGGCGATATAGTCCTTGTCACCTTCCTGCCAGGGTGGGAGATTCTCAAGATAATCGGTGAAGGGATTGTAGGGCGGGGTATAGTCGCTCTCGATGACATTGATCATATCGCTCTTGCTCACCCTTGCGGTTAGCGACATGTTGCTCCATTGCGTATTCAGATCGCGGTCCTGGAGGATTCGCCATTTCCCCTTCAGATACTCGTAGCGCAGGGTGATGAGGTTGAAGCGGAGTTGGATATGTCCGTCGAGGAAGTCTTTGATTTCATCTACGGTGGCATAGGGAATCTTTCCGTTTTCTGCCTTCGCCTTCTGGGGGTGAGAGGTGTTGTCGTAGCACGATTTGAACACCTGTTCTACGTCGTCGTATTCGGGAAACTGCCTGATAGCCCACTGGGTGGCTTCCTTCCTGTCGTACCGCTTCTTTGCCATCATGTAGCCCACCCGCATCACATACTGGTTGTGGTTGCCGGGTTCGTACTTTACCTGTTCGCTTTCCAGCTTGGGTTTGATGATGTTCTCGTAGTAGTCGGCGATGCGTTCCTGTTTCTTTTTCTTCTGAGTGGTCTTGAGCGTAGCGGAATGGAAATGGCTTATTTCCTCGGCGCTGAAGGCTTTGGCTTCAGGATTGAAATAGACTTCGGGGTCGTAGGCGAGTCCGCTGAGCCTTGTGATGTTCTTGCAGAGCGGATCGCTTTCCTTGCCGATGAGATGTGCGTAGTAGTCGTTTCCCATGGCGAAGGCGGCGGGATAATCCTCGCCTTCGTAGCGGTAGATGACGCGCAGTCCGTTGCCGCTCATGGTGACGTAGCAGAGCAGGGTGTGGGCATCGTGGCAGATTCTCTCTTTGAGCGAGCGCAGGGTGCCGTCATCCGGTTTTTCTGTGATGTGGTCGAAGTCGACCAGCGACAGATGTGTGAGGCTCCGGATGTTGTCCTTGCCCTTTCCGCCTTCGAAGATGCAGGCTACGGCGAAGAGGGGTGCATCGTGCTTGTACGACTTATCCCCCGTTTTCCGGTAAGACTCGGTGAAAAACCTGAGTTTCTCATCTTCCTTCATGAAGGTTACCAGGCCTTCCAACTGGCCAGATGAAGGAATCTTGCTGGCCATGTTGCTGAATGTTGTTATGTTCATAATCTCCTAAAAATATTATATTGTTTATACAATATATGTATCGGTTATTCGTTTTCTTATAGGTAAGCAGATTGTTGAATCTGTTTTACATGGTGCAAAGATAATAAAAAGAAAATAAAAAAGAGTTCCCGTAGTGGGAACTCGTATACAATAATTATAAACAATTTTAAAAAATTAAGTAATGAAGATTGTTAATTTTGAAGCAGACAACAGCCGTTTCGGTGTTGTTCTGAGTGAAGTGATGAAGAACCATCATGTATCTGGTTCTGATCTGATGTTTTATGCTGGGATGCATAAGGAAAACATTTTTGCAATCTAAAAGGGTAAGGGCGATTATCGGCTCAGTGTTTATGTGAGGATTGTTTCTGCTCTTCGGTACTTTATCGAAGACTCGGCAGAATACGCCCGAGTGAAGCAACGCCTTATCGAAGCAGCCTTCGATGATGGTTACTTTTATAACAGATAATTCTTTTGAATTGGATTTTTAAATTAAAAAGTGGAATCCGGCGGTTGTCGGATTCCACTGATATCGTATTTTCACCCTGTGCGGCTGGGATTACCCAATACGCCCTGAAACTTCAATTTAACGCAAGAACTTTCCGGTAAGGCTTGCCTTGCAGGCAGCTACTTCTTCCGGGATTCCGGCTACAACGAGATTGCCGCCCTTGTCGCCGCCTTCAGGACCGAGGTCGATGATATAGTCGGCACACTTGATGACATCCAGATTGTGCTCTATCACTACCAGCGAATGGCCCCTTTCTATCAGGGCATTGAAGGCATGGAGCAGGCGCTTGATGTCGTGGAAGTGAAGACCCGTGGTAGGCTCGTCGAAGATGAAGAGCGTAGGCTCCTGTTCCTCCTTACCTATGAAGAAGGCGAGCTTTACACGCTGATTCTCACCACCCGAAAGCGAACTTGAATTCTGACCGAGCTTGATATAACCCAGACCTACATCCTGAAGCGGTTTCAGGCGGTTTACGATGATGCGGCAGTTGTCAAAGTCACCCTCATTGCGCTGCAGCTTTTCATCGCTGAAGAACTCAATGGCCTCGTTTACCGTCATGTTCAGCACATCATTGACATCTTTTCCGCCATAGCGTACCTCCAGGATGTCGTGCTTGAACCGCTTGCCCTTACAAGCCTCGCAGGTCAGCGTGAGGTCTGCCATAAACTGCATCTCGATGGTAACATATCCCGCACCCTTACATTCCTCGCATCTTCCGCCTTCAGTATTGAAAGAGAAGTACTGCGGCGTGAATCCCATCTGCTTAGCCAGTGGCTGGTTGGCAAAGAGGGCACGTATCGCATCGTATGCCTTCAGATAGGTGGCAGGGTTGCTGCGGGTACTCTTTCCGATAGGGTTCTGGTCAACAAACTCTACATGTCTGATGCTCTTCCAGTCGCCTTCCATCGATGTATATTCGCCTGGGGCATCTGCTACGAGGTCCAGACGGCGACGCATGGCAGGATAGAGGATTCCCTTGATGAGCGAACTCTTGCCTGAGCCTGATACGCCGGTTACGCAGGTGAAAACATTGAGCGGTATCTTAACGTCGATGCCGCGCAGATTGTTCATCCGGGCTCCCTTGATTTCGATATACTGGTTCCAGGCACGGTGGCTCGTTGGCACCTTTATCTCCTCGTTGTGGGTCAGGTATTTGATGGTATAACTCTCCGGATATTCAGCCAGCAGCTTTTCCTGTTCAGCCTTGTCGGTGGTTGAATATTCTGATGACGGACCGGCGTAGACCACTCTTCCGCCCAGTCTGCCGGCATCTGGACCGATATCGATGAGATAGTCGGCTGCCCGCATAATCTCTTCGTCATGTTCTACCACAACCACCGTATTGCCCAGTTGCTGCAGTTCTTTCAGCACCTTAATCAGTCGGGCAGTATCGCGGCTATGGAGTCCGATACTAGGTTCGTCGAGGATATATACGCTACCCACGAGCGATGAGCCCAGGTTGGTGGTCAGGTTGATGCGCTGACTCTCACCGCCGGAGAGGGTATTGGAGAGTCGGTTGAGCGTAAGATAACCCAGACCAACATCCAGGAGGAACTGCAGACGGTGGGTGATTTCGGTGAGCAGACGCTTGCTGATTTCCTTCTCATGCTCAGAGAGTTCCAGTTTCTTGAACCATTCGCTCAGGTTCACAATCGACATCTCAACCAGTTCGGTGATGCTCTTTCCGCCAATCTTTACATAGTTGGCTTCCTTCTTGAGTCGGGTACCATGGCAGTCAGGACAAATCGTCTTTCCACGGAATCGGCTCAGCATCACGCGGTATTGTATCTTGTACTGGTTCTCCTTTACCATTCTGAAGAACTCATCGATGCTCACCCTTTCCTGCTGTTTACGTTTCTTCTCGCCAGGCAGACCGTGCCACAGCCAGTCCTTCTGCTGCTGAGTCAGTTCGAAATAAGGCTTGAAGATAGGGAAGTCGTATTCAGCAGCTCTGCGGATGAATTCCTTGAGCCACATACCCATCTTTTCGCCTCGCCAGCAAACCACACATCCGTCATATACGCTCATCGAAGTGTTCGGGATGACGAGTTTCTCATCGATGCCTATTATGCTGCCGAAACCTTCGCAGGTAGGGCAGGCTCCGAGAGGGGAGTTGAAGGCAAACATGTTGTCGGTAGGCTCTTCAAACTGCATGCCGTCAGCTTCGAACCGGGTAGAGAAGTCGTAGCAGATGTTGCTTGGCAGGAAGACGAGGCGGCAGGCTCCATCGCCCTCATAGAAGGCAGTTTCGGCAGAATCCATCAGTCGGCTGATGTCATCCTTCTCATCGCTTACCGAAGCACGGTCGATGACCAGGAAGATTTCTTCATCCTTCTGTTGCATTCTCTTTCTCAGTTTGTCGCCGCTTACTTCCAGCAGATCCTTGTCAGCCTGCTCCATGAAGTCTTCGATGCGCACGAATTCACCTTTTATATATATACGCGCGTAACCTTCCTGGTTGTACATCTCCAGCTGTTTGCGCAGACTGCGCCCTTCGATGACGTGGATAGGGGCGAGGATGACAAACCTGGTACCCTGGGAATACTGTCGGGTACAGGCGAGTACATCTTCGGTAGTATGGCGTTTCACCTCCTGTCCGCTGATAGGCGAATAGGTTTTTCCGATGCGTGCGTAGAGCAGTCGCAGGTATTCGTAGATTTCGGTGTTGGTGCCCACGGTAGATCGTGGGTTGCGCGAAATCACTTTCTGTTCGATGGCGATGGCAGGTGGCAATCCCTTGATGAAATCACATTCCGGTTTGCTCATACGTCCCAGAAACTGGCGAGCGTATGAAGAGAGCGACTCCACATAGCGGCGCTGGCCCTCAGCATATAAGGTATCAAAAGCCAACGATGATTTTCCCGATCCGGAGACACCCGTAATGGCAACAAACTTGCCCTGAGGTATCTTCACATCGATATTCTTGAGGTTGTTGGCTCTTGCCCCTTTTATTTCTATATATTTATCTTTCCCCATTTTTTTTACCTTTTTACTTTTTTACCCTTTTACCTTTATTCGTGGTGGTAAGGCTCACCTTTTATAATAGTACATGCGCGATAGAGCGCCTCGGTAAAGATAAGGCGCACCATCTGATGCGAGAAGGTCATCTTGGAGAGGGAGATCTTCTCGTTGGCGCGGTCGTAGACAGACTGTGAGAAGCCGTAAGGACCGCCGATGACAAAGACGAGCCTGCGGGCAGTAGCCTGCTTGCGCTCTATCCATTTGGCAAACTCGATGCTTCGGAATTCCTGTCCATGTTCATCCATCAGCACCACGGTATCTGAAGGCTGGAGGAGTTTCAGAATCAGTTCTCCTTCCCGTTCCTTCTGCTGCTGTTCGCTGAGACTCTTGGTGTTCTTGAGCTCAGGAATGGTTGTTATGTTGAAAGGCATGTAATGGGTGATGCGTTCAGCATAATCCTTGATGCCCGCAATGAAATGCTTGTTTACGGTCTTTCCGACCAGAATGAGTTCTGTCTTCATTTCGTTGGCGTTTTCTTGCTATACACTTTCATGTTTACTCTTCGCTTCATCCCTGTAATATCCTGTTCCTATTCTTTTCGGATTCTTCGGGAACCAGCCTTTCTCGCAGCGTTGTCTCTGTTCGAAGAGTTCACCGATGCTCCAAAGGCATGAAGCACCTACTACGCCCAGTATGGCAGAGAAGAGTACGTTGGCAACCAGGAAGGCAGCTCCGATGCAGATGATGCCCGCAACGAGGAAAACCCACCAATAGCGGGTGCCCGTATAATATTCCGTCTTCATGACGATAGGGTGAAAGATACCTATTATTAAAAAGGTGGATACGGCGATGATGACGCCCGTGTAATATACTTCCATATTCTATTTTTTATATTTTGTTCATTCAACTTTTGTTATCTTACCAATACAATATTGCTAAATATGAGCCTTATTCTATTTTCAATTCCATTTCAAAGTGCAAAAATACAAAAAAAACTTCAAACATGTTTGGTTTATCAAATATTTTATATAACTTTGTACGCAAATAGAGAAATTATGCATTGTTTTCGTGCACATCCTTCTCGATAAGAATTAATTAATTACAAAATAGAATCAAACTATGGCTAATAACGCAGAATTGATCAAGCAGTGTGAAG
>JAJXAL010000118.1:0-3175 GCA_021628325.1 Segatella copri
TAACATATTCTTTTTCTAAGGATTATCGTGTAAATGATTATAAATGAGGCTGCTCACCCCCTTTAACCCCTCGGTGTTAATGCAAGGGTATAGATTATTGAGGTAGATATACAACAAAGCCCCTTGCAAATGCAAGAGGCTGTTGATTATTTGAATAAAGAATCTATTTCTTCGCTGCTTTTTGTTTTATTGAGGAGTTCTTGTCTTGCTGTTTCTAAATTTAGAGCATCTTTGAGGCTTTGTAACTCTTTCGATGAATAAAACTGAAATATTACGAGATTTTCAGTGACTTGTTCTTTTATAGGATATGAAGTTAATGCTCCTTGGTTATAACCTTTCACCCTTTCAAATGCCATTCCGTTCCATCCGAAAAATACACTACATTGTCCATCTTTGCTAACTTCGAAGTAGGGAGTGCATTTCCTTATATATGGAACCTCTGTTGGTTGATAATACTTTATGTTGTTTCGGTAAAGGGTTAAAAACAAAATAGGAACGTAGCTAAAGGTTGCAATTTCTTTTTTATAGTTAACAACCTTGTTGTTTTTTGCTATGGCACTCCATTCATCATATTTTGTTTGAAGTGTATCTATTAGATTTTTGAAATCATTTATTCTTTGTTCTGGAGTTTTATATTTATGATACATGTTTGGGGCACCTGAAATGCTTGCCAAAATAAATGAACCTTTTCCTTTATTATTGAAAGCCATGTTTAAACCTGTAACCTTTCCTTGTTCGAAAAATAAGGAAAGATTGCATGTGTCAAGTTTTTCGCCGAAACCAGTCATGATAAAAGTTCTATTAACCGTCCCAGTCTGTGCCATCACATTTAGCATTCCTATCAAACTAAGGAATACTACTGCTATTGTTTTCTTTGCTATGCTATAATTGTTGTAATTTCTGTTACTCATATCATTTACTCTTTGGTTTGACATTATTGCCGTTTTACCTATTTTTGGCTGTAAAGATACAGCTTTTTCTTGAATTGAGCAACATTATTAACTAAAAGTTTAGTTTTCACATATATTTTATTGTACTTTTGAGTAAAACGACTGATTTATATCCTTATTTTTCTGTTTCTTTATTGTATTATTGCCTTATTTCTTTGTTGCTATATTTCTTTATTTTCTTATATAATTATATTTTTATATGGTTATATAATTATGCGAATATAGGTGTATTTGTTTGCTTATTTGGAGAAACCATCCACGGCCATGGCGTTCTGCCATCTTCGCATGGCATTGTTTGCTATCACCGTATTGCTTGATTGCCTGTCTATTTTCGTTGCTTTCTGCTGGGCTTGTTTGACAGTCTTTAGACTTTTCCAATATCTTAGTTGCCCTGTGAGGGTGAGGTTGCGTTTCACTATGTCTTGGTAGATTGCCAAATATTCCTTCTTTCGACTGCCTAGGTCTAGATAGGACTTTCTGATGAGCTTGATGGCACAGTCGAGACTATTGTAGATGTCTTTCCAGTTCTTGAAGTCATCGCTGCTGCCTCCATAGCTTACTATCTTGTTGATGTTGCTTTCGAAGGTGTTCATCTTACTCTCTATCTTTCCCTTTTCCATCATCCAGGCGACATCGCCTGCGCCTGGTGTTCTTGTAGCGATGTTGGTGGCTTCTACCTTCTCTCTCTTTACCAAGTCGGAATCCACTTTCTCTGCCAAAGGGACTTCCTTATTGGTCAACACTTGATTTTCCAGGCGAAAACTCAACTTGTTGGTGGCTGCTGCTGTTTTTTGGTAACTCTTGTGCATAAGTTGATAGTATTCTCTTGGTTTAAGACTGCCAGCACCAGTTTCCATTACTGTAAACTGATTCATGATGTCATCTTCATGAATATAGGTAACCTCGGCTCCTTGCGCTCTTGATGTCGTGGAGATGAATAACATTGCCACTAATGAAAATAAAATTCTTATATGTTTCATTGATTATTGCTTAATATAATTATATTTTTATATACTTATATGTCTGTTTCTTTATTGTTTTATATAAGCCTATACTTATATATGCCTTTTATCCATTGGAACTAAATGTCTTCTCTTGACCTGCCGCCGAGAATGCCCCCTCCTCCCAAAGCCTTATGTTTCTCGGTGGAAGGGTTTTGAAGGTTGTTGTAGGCAATATACTGGGATTTCTTCCATGTGTCGTATGCCTCCAACGCCATCTCCCTGATGGTCTTGGCTCTGAATATCTCTTTCTTCCAGAACCCCAGGCGAATGGTCATATAGCTCCAAAGGGTTAGGTAGGCGTTCCTGACAGATGCGTCAATGGCATCCATGTTCTCATTGATACATTGCAAGCAGAGCATCATGGATTCTGTCTTGCACTCTGCCGTTCCTGTGAGGTAGGCTGACAAATCTATATAGGATTTATAGATGCTGGAAGCGGAACTTTTTATATCCTCTATGGTTTGCTTGCTTGTTGTATAGATGATGGTGTCCGATGACCATACCTTGCCCTTCAAGAGTATCTTTTCCTCATACTCGTTCAGAAGCTGTAGGTAGCTATTGATGTTGCTACTGCAGCTTTGGTAGGTTCTTACTCCATGAAAAGCCGTGGCTGTTCCATTAAGAATGAGGTCGATGATGTCAAAGCAGCGTTTGTATTTATCGAGCCTCTTGCTGGATTCCTGATATTCCTCGATGCTTTTCTGCGAGCCTTCATGTACCTGTTCTACTCCTAGCTCAGCTATCATTCTTATATCCAAGGCTGTTCTTACAGTCTTGTGGTTGGAAATCATCGCTTCCATGGATGGCATGTCGTTGACGCCAAACTGGGCGTGGCTTTTTGTTGGAAGCCATGCCAGTAATGCCACTATTATATAATAGGTATAGTACCTATGGTTCTTTTTTCTCATACCGTTCGTTTTTAATTGTTACTTTTTATTTTTTCAATGAGCATATCTGGGGATAGTATGTCTAACTTGGAAAAGGCAAACCCTTTTTACCTAAGTCTTTGATGGAGGCTCCAATGTGATATACATCATCGTCTATACAAAGGAAGCGGTCATGCGACAAACGGAATGTCTCAACATCAATCGGTGCATATTGAGCATTATGGCGGTCTATGTCGAGTTGGAACCGACGGATTATCTGCTGAGTATAGATGACCGCAGACACACTACTAAGCATGGAAACTCCATTTTCTGTAAAAACATAAGGAAAATACCT
>JAJXAL010000118.1:3275-10950 GCA_021628325.1 Segatella copri
ACACACTACTAAGCATGGAAACTCCATTTTCTGTAAAAACATAAGGAAAATACCTTGCGCCACCACGTCCCTCGTTTGAGGTTCCAATTTGGCACCTCAAACATTCTTCCTTAGTTAATTGGAACATAAAGTCTTCAGGAAAACGTTCTATGTTGCGTTTCACCTGCTTGTTCAGATACTTAGTTTCTACTCCATAAAGTTTCGCTAAGTCTTTGTCGAATATAACTTGTTGACCTCTTATGACTTTTATTAGAGACTCTATGTTATCCACGACAACCAACTGATCACGATTTGTGACCAGTTCGCTGTTCTCTATCTTTTCTGTTGTATCTACCATATTTATATTCATTTTCAAAATCACAAATTGTGACCTTAAACGTTTTTGTCAGACTTTTGTGTGGATGGGGTATTCTCTTTTTTGTCCTCTACTCCTGCCTGTTTCTTCATTGCCGCCATACTTGCATCTTCCCATCTTGTAAGTGCATACTCGGCGATGGCTCCTCTGGATGCCCTGCTCACTACATCGAATATCTTGTGCTTCAGGAAGTCGAGGATGGTTTCTCTGTCTTGCATCACTTTCTCCAAGATGACAAGCTGTGAGTAGATGGAAGTGAGCTGGTAGTCAACTTCTCTTGCTACATCCAGGCGGTCGCTAGCCCATAGCAGATGGATGCCGTCTTCGTCTTCGTCATCATCAGCTTTTGAGGCATAGTTGTACTTGATGTTGATGCTGCAGTTGGGCATGTCTGCCATCAATTCCTTCAGCTTGGCATTCACCTCGTCGGCTCTTTCTTTCTCGCTCTTGCTCATGTCTAGCTTGATGACTGCCACGACATTGTCGCTGGAATACTCGCTAGTGAGCTTGAAATCCACGGACAATATGGCTCGATGGATTCTGATTCCAAGGAAATACTTTGGTTTCTGTTGCAAGGTGAGGGTGGCTGTATAGGTCACCGTTGACTTCACCGACGGACAATAGCCATGTCTTACAAAGACATATTGGCTGCTGCCTTCCACCCAATTGCCATCGTCTGTCCATTGCAGCTGGTACATGCCTTCCAATTCCTTCATGTTGGATGGTATTCTGTAGGGACCGTCCAAGTTGTCGGCAAGGTCTTCGTAATACTCGTTTACATTGTTGTTCAACTCGTTGAGGAATTTTTGTGTATTGTTGAGCTGTTGCTTCAAGCTTGCCGTCTCATTGGTGATGAAATCATATTGGCTGCGCAAGCTCTTCACCTTGTCCTGGTTGCCCAACGACTGGGCTTGCTGAATTTGCTTTATTAGCTCTTGCTGCTTCTTGTCGTTGCTGGAAATCTGTTGCTTCAAGGTGGAAATCTGTGCCTCATACTCCTTTTGCTTGGTGAGAAGGTCATCCACATTGTTATTTTCTGAGTCCGGGGTGCTGCGCATGGCAAACTCCTTTGACTTCTCATTGAGGGAACTGCCTTGCTTGCCGTTCTCCTTCCAGTTGAAGCTGCCTTCTCCTAGGGATGCTCCTCCGTCACAGGTGGCTGTGAAACTTACGGAGTTGCAGCCTTCCATCTTCTTCTCATCGGCCATGGCATAGTATCTTGGTGGGTCGGAGCACAGCTTATAGGAGAGGGTGCTGCCTTCCTTGTCGGCCTCTTGGTCTTGGTAGTATTTCAAGCGAGATTCCATCTTCTTCTTGAAGATTTCCAGGTTCATGGTCTGGGAATCAAAGATTTCCTCATACACCTCATCCTTGATGTTCCAAGTGTCCGTAACTGTCATATATACGCAGAAATGCTTACCTCTTTCGTGCTTGGAATGCGAAAAGGTTCCTCCGCTCTTGTCCCAGATGTAATTATAGGAAACGGTCTGATAGCTGAGGGTTATGGTATGTCCTGGATTCTTTTTCTCGTAATCAGCTTTTTTAGTCGCATTCCATCCTGTCTCACTCTCGGCTGCGCTCTTTAACTGATTGTATTCCGAGGTGGTGAGGGTTGGATAGGGTGGGGCTGTCTTCTTTTGGGAGTTGCACTTGAATGTCCATCCTGGCCAGTTATCGTTGTTGTTGGTGTTGGTAGGTGGGGACGGCTTGTAGGTGGCGAGGACTTGCGAGCCACTGTTCACCTGGGCTATGTACCATCTTTGGGTGTAATATTGTCCCTGCATCTCCTTGATGTAGTTGCTGATATAGCCTGTGATGTTGTAGTCGTCAACCTTGAAAAGTCTGGCCACGCCGTCGGCATCGGCGGTCTGGATTACTTGCATCAGGATGTTCTCCACGTTTCCTGCTTCCTTGTATTTGTCGTATTGTTCCTTGAAGTTCTTGTAGAGGTCTGCAATCTCCTTGGGCTTCATGTGGAAAATCTTGCCTATCTTGCTTCCTTCTTGCAAGTTGCTGTCGATGGTGTTTCCACCAATGGAGGCCAAGAGGCTACCAAGGTTCTTGAAGTCTTCCTGTATGTCCTCTTTCGTGAGTCCGTCGCCAAAGTCTCCAAGTTTGTCCAACAGGTCGCCCCAGTTGGTATTTGCACCCATCTGCGCTAGGTCGAATATCTTTCGCAGGTCATCGTTGATGAGGAGGAACGTCACATCCTTGAAACTAAGCTTGCCATTGGTGCAAACTAGCTCGAACTGCTTGCAAAGCTGTTCCACGTTCTCGGTGGTCTTGAACAGGTAAGGCCCCCAGTAGATGGCATTTTGGGGTTGCTTCACCATCTTGGAGGCTACGGTTATCAACTTTGGCATGATACCGTCCTTCACAAGGTTGAGGATGCGCTTGTAATAGTAGTTTTCCTCAGACGCAAAAAGGCCAGGGTTACGCATGGCATCCCTGTCCTTCTTCTTGGATAGTAAAATTCCCGCAGTGGCTACGGTGGCACTCTTGTAATGGTCAACGATCTTTTGCAGGTTGCTGGTGTTCATCGCCTCCATCTCTGCCTCCGAAGCGTAAGCTGCGGTCATGGCTGCAGCCGTCACCTTGTCAACGTTCACCGCATGATAGGACAGGGCGAACATCGGCAAGGTGGCTAGCAACAGCATAGTTATTATGGCACTTAATCTACGCATGGCTGTCATTGCTTGTTCTTGTAATAAAACACTTTCTTTTCCTTCAGTACTTTCTGGGAGAACTCCAGGCTCTTCTTGATGCCGCTGTTGTGCCAGTCGCTCACAAACTGCTCGATGGCATGTTGGTAGTCGGTGGCCATGAGCTTCTTGTAGAGCTTCAAGGCTTCCTTCTCGGCTTTCTCCGTGGTATAGGCCATGTAGCACTCCGGTGGCTCCTCCACTCCAAGAACCTCGCCGTTCTGCCCTCTCTTCAGGAATACTTCCTTGAATGGGCTTCTGCCTTCCTTGTTGTCCAGACGGTTGATGGTGAAGATTTTCTTGCAGTCGTTGTCAGTGAGGGCGAGGGTGGCCTTGATGTCATCGAACTTGTCCTTGAACTTGCTTTGGTCTAGCAACATGAACACGTCGGAGTTGTTGATGATGGCTTCCTTCACGATAGGGGAGGAGGTGATATCTTGTATCTCCTGTGTCACCACTCCTACCATCGCCCAGTGTTTTCTGGCGGTTTTGTAGAGGTATTTTATATAGTTGGCCATCACTGGGGTGGCGATGGCTTTCCATGCTTCCTCGATGACCAGGCATTTTCTGCCTTTCTTGATTCTCATCTTCTGGGTGAACACATCCATGATGATGAGCACGATGATAGGGAAGAGAACTGGATCGTCCTTCACCTTATCTATCTCGAAAACGATGAACTTCTCATCAAACAGGCTGCTGTCCAAGTCGTTGTTCAGGATATACTCTTGCTCTCCTCCCTTGTAGAAAGGTTTGAGGATGGCTGCGAAGTCATTGATGTTGAACTCGATATGTTGTTGGTGCAGTATCTGAGGAATGCGCTCCAAGGCAAACTCATAGTAGGTGTTGAAGGAGAGTTCCTTTACTTTCAGCTTTTTCTTCTGTCTCTCTATCTTTTCCAGCTTGCGCTCGATGCGCATGAGATAGTTGTTTTCTATCACCTCCGGGGTGAGAAGCATCAGTTTCTTCTTGGCATTCTCTTTTTCACCTTCGGTGGATGCAGCGTCATCGATGACTGCTTGCAACTTCCCCTTCAGGCGTTGCTGTCTGGTGAGGTCTTTGCCATCTTTTGCCTCTGCCGTGGCTGATTCAAAGTCGAAGTCCTCTCCATATTTCTCTTCCAATTCTTGCTCATACTCCTCATACTTGCCGTTGGTCTTGTCTTGGAGAAGGAGGGTGTCCTTCATCTTCTGCCGCTCTTCGTCGGTAAAGCCTTCGAACGGATTGAAGTAGGCTTCGAAATACTCCACGATGGTTTGGTTGATGATGGTGTCCTCTATCTTGGACGGCATCTCCGCTCCCTTGAATATCTGGAAGATGAGACTCTTCAGAAAGTTCTTCTTCTCGCCAAAGTTCTGGTCATACTCCAGCTTGGTAATCTTGAAAGGGTTCATGGAGATTGGCTTTTCCTTGCTATAGGAAATATAGGTGCCCTCGAAGTAACTGCACAAGCCTTCGTAACTATCTCCTGTATCTACTATCACGATGTCCGTGTCTTGCTCGTAATACTGGCGCATCACGGTGTTCATAAAGAAGCTCTTGCCACTTCCCGAAGGACCTAGGACGAAGAAGTTACTGTTGTTGGTGTATTTCACCTTTCCTTCCTTACCTGTCGTGTCTATTGGCATTGGCACTCCTTGGCGGTCGGTATAGTAACACTTCAAGGGGGAGTTGTCGCCCTTCGCCTGGTGTTCCTTGTACATCAGGCACAAGGCGGCCTCCGAGAGGGTGAGGAACTGGTCGTAGTCTTGGTTGAGACGGAAACAGTTGCCAGGGAAGCTCGCCACAAACAGCTCCAGCTGGTTGTAGGCTCTCTTGGAGATATGGATGTTATACTTGGCAAAGATGTTCTCCAGGTTGTTGGTGACTTTCTGGAAGTCCTTGTCTGCCTCTATCTTTATCACCAGGTTGTAGTGTGCATATACGAGTTGCTTGCCATTTCTTGCCACCTCGTCTTGAACTGCCTTTATGTCCTCTACGGCTATCAGATTGGATGGGTTTGGAATGGAAGCGTGACGGTTCTTCTTTTTGTCTAGCTTTGCCATCTCCCTCTTTTGGTTCGGGAAGAAGATGACTTGGTTGTAAATGACAGTATCTACACCTGGGATATGGTCTAGCTCCGACAGCAAGTCCTCTGGCATCACCGAGTTGTTCACCACGGTGTCGCTGTAGGGGCGTATCATGCCTGGCAAACCTACGTTGTCAACATCCAGCAGGCTATATACTTTTACATGTTGGTCGCCCATGCCGATTTCTTCACTGTCAACCTTGAAGTCGGTCATGCCTGTGGTAGAATTCTTGAAGTCAACGGCAAAGAAGCGGTCGGCAAACTCCTGACACTCCCTTGCGCCAAGGAAGCGGCATGTGATTCCACCACTCTTCAATCGGTCGGCTACTTTCTGTATCTTTACGTTGAAATCTCTCCACTTGTTGTTGTCGTAGGCTTTCAGTCCGCCACTCTTGCCCTTCTGGGTAATGGTGAGATAGGTGGTTGCCTCTGTGTAGCTTCTTCCGTTGAAGAAACGGAAATAGGCATCTGATAGGAAACGCTTCTTGGCATCCTTGTTCTTGCCCTTGATGCTGCTCATGTCGAACTGCTTGCGCACAAAGATGTCTTGCTTGTGGATGGCATAGCCATCTCCAAGCACTTGCATCACTGATGCCATGAGTGATGTGAACTCGTAATAGCTATCGGTGTCGGCGGAATATTTCCTTACTGGATTCTCCATCTTCAGAACGGCGGAGTAGTCGCCTTTCTTGGTATATACCACGCCGATGCCATCCACTTCCTCTATGCTGAAATAAATATCCTCGAAGATCTTGGCTCTCTTTCCTCCAGTGCCGAACGCACCTACGGAAATAGCCATACCTACGAGGATGGAAATGAAAACGACCGAAACGAAAAGTAAAATCATATCTATGAATTTATTAAATGATAAACTTGCTCATCTTTTCTGATGTTCCACAAGATGGGCAAGGATGAAAACACCCACAGGGGAGTGCTTGGAATGCAAGCCCTTGTGCTGCTTGATGAATATCATCGCTCCTCCAAAGCCTACGATGGATGTAATCAAGACAAGGCCTACTAGAAAACCGAAGGCAACGTAACCGATGAGAAAACTTAAAATGCCTCCTCCAACGGTTCCTGCAGCCCAATATATGTACCTACCCCTTAAACCCATAAATTCAAGGGGCTTTTGGAGTCCCTTGAATACTGGATAGTCAGGATATTGCTCTTGACTCTCATTTGCCATAATTTATTGATGACGATTAGTTGGTTACACCAAAGAACAATGGCAATGCCTGGGCAGCTGCCACAAGGAAGATACATGCGCCCACGGTCATCATAATCTTCTTCTTGATGTCGTTCTCCTCATTGTTCATGGCAATGTAGATGGAGATGGCTCCAACCACGGCAACGACACCTGCAATGGCATAGCAGAGCTTCACCACTACTGGAACATACTTGGCAATCTCGGTGGTCACCGTTCCCAAGGCTGTTGTTCCTGCCGAATAGTCACCTGCGGTGTTCTGGGCAAACATTCCCAGGGTAAAGACAAAGAGGAGAGTGAACACCATGGCTACTCTTGGGTTGCCAACTAGAGCTTTTGTGCCCTTGGTTGCAGAGCTCACAAAGTCCTTTGCGCTTACTGCGTTTTTAAAAATGCTAATTTTCATAAATACTTTTTTGTTTTGATTGTTATTATCTATAATTTAATTTAACCAAAGTTGAACCCGAAGAATGCTGGCATCACGATGGTTGCACCTATCATGAAGAGGCAACTGCCTACAAGCACCATCACACTCTTGGTGAAGCCTTCCTCTCCTGCTTGCAACTTGATGTAGATGCTGGTAGCACTGTAGATGGACAGGACGGCTGCAATGGCATATAGTAGCTGAACTGTCAAACTGCACATGGCAACGACATATACTACCATGTCATAGAGCTTTCCTGAGCTTCCGCTGTAATCGGTTGTACCACAGGATGCGGAGGCCGTAAGGCATATTGCCATGAATAGAAAGGCTAGAAAATACCTTTTCTTCATTATCTTTCTCATATGCTCATCCTTTCTGCCATATCATCGCCTTCGGCAACCAACAAGGCTAGTCGTTTGTCGTCATAGTCTGCGGCTGCTATCTCATCCTCGCTCTCGGCAACTACCTTCACCATCTCAGCCTTGGCTGCCACAGCCTTGGCATATAGCTCGGAGTCTTCCGTTGCCATAATCTTGGAGGCTATGTCCTCGCCGCTTTCCTCTGGCGAGATGGAAGGCTCTTGGACGGTGGCTTCCGATGGGGTGGTTTCTTGTTTCGCCGAAGAGGTGTCTGGCAAGGCTTCCTTTTCCTTGATGATGGTTGGTTCCTCGACAAACGCTTCTTGTGAGGAATTGCCAACGGCAAACACCTCTACGTCTTTCTTTTTCTTACCTTTGTCGCCTACAGTGTCCATGGCCATTATAACGGCATAATAGACGATATAGACAAATGTCAATATTGCTGCGAATATCCAAAATGCTCCCATTGTCTTGATTTTGTTTTGTTAAAAATTCGGGTGCAAAGGAACTACTTTTTTGCAATATAGGGGCGAAAATCACGATATACCTTTTTATTTAACATATTC
>JAJXAL010000119.1:0-10885 GCA_021628325.1 Segatella copri
CCTGAAAGGCAGCAGCGATATTGCATAAAAGAATGCATAAACAATCTTAACCATCTGTAAAACTATAAATTCTTAACTATTAACTCTTTACTCAATTACACCTGCTGCATATCATGCAACTTCTTGTAATATCCTTCTTTTTTTATCAGCTCCTCATGAGTACCGCGCTCCACAATCTTACCCTCGTGCAATACGCAGATTTCATCGGCATGCTTGATGGTACTCAATCGGTGAGCCACAGCCACAGTGGTACGAGTCTTCATCAATCTCTCCAGGGCATCCTGAACCAGGCGCTCGCTCTCGGTATCGAGGGCTGATGTTGCCTCATCGAGGATGAGGATAGGAGGATTCTTGAGGATGGCACGGGCGATGCTGACACGCTGGCGCTGGCCACCGGAAAGTCTGCCGCCTCGGTCACCGATATTTGTATCGAAACCATGCTCCGACTTGGTAATGAACTCGTAAGCATTGGCAATCTTAGCTGCATTGGCTATTTCCTCGTCTGTAGCATCGGTCTTGCCGAATCGGATGTTGTCCTTGAAGCTTGCATTGAAGAGGATAGCCTCCTGGTTTACATTTCCTATCAGCATGCGAAGGTCATGTACGGCAAGGTCTTTCACATTAATGCCGTCAATCAGCACCTCGCCTTCCTGTACATCATAGTAACGAGGAATCAAATCTACCATCGTACTCTTACCGCTACCGCTCTGACCAACAAGTGCAACAGTCTTGCCTTTTGGTATCACGAGGTTGATATCCTTTAATACATATACCAGTTCTGCGCTCTTTCGGTCGGTATAGGCGAAGGAAACGTGGCGGAACTCTATCTGATGTTCGAAACTGCTGATATGCTCAGGGGTCTCCTTGTCCTTGATTTCCACCTCAGCCTGCAGAATCTTGTCGATACGCTCCATACTTGCCAATCCCTTTGGGATATTGTAACTCGCCTTGGAGAATTCCTTCAGTGGGTTGATGATGCTATAGAGCATCACGAGATAGAAGATGATGGTAGGTCCGTCGATTCTGCCGTAATCCAGAACCAGGATACCGCCAAACCACAATACCACTACGATGAGGATGGTTCCCAGGAACTCACTCATCGGGTGTGCCATCTGCTGGCGGATATTTACACGCATGATGTTGTCGCGGTAGCTGCTGTTAACCTGATTGAAACGCTTGTTCATCTTTTCTTCTGCACAGAACGCCTTGATGATGCGCAAGCCGCCCAGCGTTTCTTCTACCATACTCATCGTGTCGCTCCAAAGTGCCTGCGCCTCGATACTGTGTGCCTTCAGTTTCTTGCCCACTACTCCCATGAACCAGCCGAAAGGTGGTACAAAGAGGATGGTGAAGAGGGTAAGCTGCCAACTGATACAGATGAGTGTGATGAAATAGAAGAGAATCAGAATAGGGTTCTTGAAGAGCATGTCGAGCGACGACATGATGCTGTTCTCCACTTCCTGCACATCACCGCTCATGCGGGCAATGATATCTCCCTTGCGCTCCTCGCTGAAGAAACTGAGCGAGAGACTGTTTATCTTCTGGTAAATCTGGTTGCGGATGTCTCTTACGATACCTGTACGGATAGGTATGATGGTGGCTGACGAGAGGAAATAGGCTCCCGTCTTGAGGAATGTCATGAAGGCTAGGAATAGGCCGATGACCAAAAGGGCTGTTGATGCACTATGGACAACAATAAACTCCTGAATATAATAATACAGGTTATTGGTTGCAACCTCCTTGATGCTACCCCAATCTCCATTCCAGTGCATATACTCGTTGACACGGATACCACCATCTACTTGGAACAGGATTTGCAGGATTGGTATCAAGGCTGCAAACGAAAAGATGTTCAATACCGCAGACAGGATATTGAACAGGATTGACAGTCCCAGATACTTCTTGTATGGAGGGACGAATCGGCGTAAAATTTGCAAGAATTCCTTCATAGGTGCAAATATAGTGCTTTTTAAGAAAACCGCCAAACTTTTGGCGGTTTTTCTTGTTTATATTCTGTTTTTTCTTTTAGAAGAGTCTTTTTATTCAGAAAAAGCTGTTCTGATGAGTTTGGGTTTACTCCTTTACTTCTTCTCCGAAGAGAGTAGCAGAGGTAGAACCGGTGATGCGAACCTTCACGAACTCTCCGATATGGTGATTACCCTTATCAATGACAACTGCCTTGTTCTGTTCTGTTCGACCCATCATCTGCTCGCGGCTACGCTTGCTGAAGTTCTCGATGAGGATGGTGAATACCTTGCCTTCATCCTTCTTGTTCTGCTCGGCACTCACCTCGGTCTGCAGCTTGATAAGCTCGTTGAGGCGGGCAATCTTGGTTTCTTCAGAAACGTTGTCTGGCAGATGCTTGGCTGCATAGGTGCCCGGACGCTCTGAATACTTGAACATGAAGGCGCTGTCGAAGCCTACTTCCTTTACCAGCGAGAGGGTTTCCTGATGGTCTTCCTCGGTCTCGTCGTGATAACCCACGAAGATGTCGGTGGTGATGCCGCAGCCTGGAATGATGCGCTTGATGTCGGCGATGCGCTGCAGATACTCCTCACGGGTGTATTTGCGGTTCATCAGCTTCAATATCTTGTTGCTTCCGCTCTGTGCAGGGAAGTGGATGTGCTTGCAGAGGTTTGGTTCTTCGGCAATGGCGTGGAGGATGTCCTCAGTCATATCCTCTGGGTTAGAGGTGGTGAAGCGTACTCGCATATCCGGTACAGCCTGGGCTACCATGTGGAGGAGTTCGGCAAAGGAAAGACTGCCTTCCTCGCGCTTGCCCGATGGCGAGAGACCATAACTGTTTACATTCTGTCCCAGCAGGGTAACTTCCTTGAAGCCACGCTGCTGCAAATCGCGAACCTCACGCAGGATGCTCTCGGCATCGCGGCTGCGCTCACGTCCACGGGTATAAGGCACGATGCAGTAGTGGCAGAAGTTGTTGCAACCACGCATGATGCTTACGAAACCGCTCACTCTGTTGCCACCGATGCGCTGAGGCACGATGTCGCGGTAAGTCTCGGTCTTAGAGAGTTCTATGTTGATGGCGTTGGTACCCATCTCGCACTGCGCAATCATATCCGGCAGGTTGAGATAGCTGTCTGGTCCGCAAACAAGATTGGCATAGTGGTTCTGGATGAGGTCATCCTTCACGCGCTCAGCCATACAGCCCAAAACGCCGAGAATCACCTTTCTTCCCTTCTTCTGCTCTGCATGGAGGGTGTCGAGGCGATGATAAATCTTGTTCTCTGCATTCTCGCGGATACTGCAGGTGTTCAGGAAGATGGCATCAGCCTCTTCTTCTTTCTCACAAATTTCGTAGCCAGCCATCTGCATTACAGAGGCAACTACCTCACTGTCTGCCACGTTCATCTGGCAGCCATAAGTCTCAATAAATAGTTTCTTCATTGTTCTAGATGAATTCTATTCGTTTATAATGTTATTGTAATTAAAATATGTATTTATCTGAATCTCAGTCGCGAAGAAGGAGTATGGTGCTCTATCATTCCCTTCGATACTGCCATCAATGCAAAATAGATGACGACGGCAGAGATGAGGCCGGCGATGGCATCGATGAGATAATGCGCCTGAATATATACGGTAGCCAGACACAGGAAGATGTAGAATGGCAGCATCACGTATAGCATTTTCCTGTTGCCGGCGTGCCAGACCAGTAGCATGCAGATGGTGCTGACGCCCACATGCGAACTTGGGAAAGCGGCAGTAGGACGCTCACCGGCGTTCTTGGCATCCTCTACAAGCTGGTAGAAGATTCCATCGGTGTAGCCAGGTGTCGGCAGGCAGTTGGTATGGGAATTGAAGTAATCGCCCAAAGCCGGGAAGATGCCTTTGGTTATTTCTGAGATTCCTACTGCATCAAAGTAGAAGGTCGGGCCTACTACCGGTACATAGATGTAGATGAGATAGTAGATGAAGAAACTGGCGAGCATGACGAATGCAGCTCTTTCAGCCTCATAATATCTGCAGAAGAAATAATAGAATGAAACCAATGCGATCATCGGATAATACATAAAGTAGCCCATCGACATCAGTTCGCTTACTATTGCCCAAGGCATGGCTTTGGCAAAGAGCAGGGCGGGTTGACATCCGAAAAGAGCCTGTTCCCAACCAGCAAAGATATGGTCGAGGTTTGGGAACATACGGTTGATTTCGTAGGTGTCGGGATACCACCAGGCGAGCAAACCCATCTGGGCGATGATGCGCGCCATCTTGGTGATGCGGCAAGGCATCATGCGGTATACTGCCCAAAGTGCAAAGGTTATGACGAGCACTCTCAGTCGTCCCCAGAGCATAGCTTCCGGGTTTACGAGTTTGGTATAGGTAAAGAGCATGGTAATAATGGTGATTGCCATATATCCCAGCATGACCCATTCCAGTGCCATCAGTCCCTTCTTCGGGTTCTTGTCTATCTTGAAATAATCTTTTATCACGCTTCTTATTAGTTTATAATTTACAGCCATCCGTTATCCTTGTACCACTTGATGGCGAGCTTCACACCTCTTTCCAGTGGATAATGAGGATGATAGCCCAGTTCATCCATGGCTGGCTCAATATCACATCGCCAGTTGCGCTGTTTCAGAATGTTGTACTTATCATTGTTCAGGGCCGACATCTTTCCCGTCATCCTTCCGAGATATTCTCCGAAGAAGGTTACGATGCGCAATACCCAGACAGGTGCCTTGATACGTAGTATCCAAGGATTGCCTAACTCCTTTTTTATCAGGTCGCTGAAGGCGGCCGACTGATATACTTCTCCATCGCTGAGGAAGTATTTCCTGCCGTTCATTCCATGATCCAGAGCCAGGAATACAGCCTGTACCACGTCCTGTACATATACAAAGGTGATGTCCTGGCGCTTGAATCCTACAGCAAAGTCAACATGTTGCTTGATGCTCTGCGCCATGAGAAAATAATCTTTCTCCCTAGGACCGTAAACTCCTGTAGGGCGGAGGATGATATAAGGGAAGTTATTGCCGATGCTGTCCAGATAGCGTTCTGCCTCCAGCTTACTCTTTCCGTATGCTGTATTTGGCTTAGGAGTATCATGTTCTGAGATTTCCTGATAAGGCTGCTCTTCGCGGATGGCTCCAAAAATGCTGAGCGAACTGACAAAGACAAATCGCCTGATAGGCATCTGGAGGCGCAGAAGGACGTTTACCAGATGCTTGGTTCCCTCTGTGTTTACCTTATAAAAGTCCTCTGCATGCAGGCACTTCGTTGCGCCGGCTGCATGCACTATATAGTCGAACTCGTGCGGGGCGAGTTCTTTCTCCAACTCTTCCTCTGAAGAAAGATTGAGATTGATAAAATGGATGCGCTCGTCTTGCAGATACTTTCTGGAACTGGTAGGGCGTACTGCCGCCCAGGTTTCCATGCCCTGTCTTAAGGCCTCTTCCACGATGTAGCTGCCGATAAAGCCCGACGCACCCGTTACTAGAATCTTCATTAATTATTTATAAAATTGCAATTTCGGCTGCAAAATTACAACAAAAAATCGAGTTATCCTCTATGTTATGCCAAAATTCTTTCTTTTTCTTTGTGAAATCACTTCTTTATGGCAACTTTGCTGTTGCGAATCAAGTATCTTGCTTAAAAACATATCTGTTTGTCCTATTTAATATAGGTAGAAAATAAAGATAGGGCATGAAGCCCACTAATGAACTTCATGCCCTATAAACTGTTAACTATAAACTCTCTCTAAGCTTCATGCTGTCTTACACCCATGCGGGCCTCTACTACGTTTACTACATAGTCGCCGAGTTTCTCGCATTCCTGGATGATATCCATATACATGGTACCGATGGCGTAGGTATAGAGATGGTTGTTTACATCGTTGATGTTCTGGCTCTTCAACTGATTGCGATAGTTGTTGATTTCGTTCTCGATGTTGAAAGAGAGGTTGGCATCGTTGTCTCCCTTATGACCTACGAGGGTGATGTTCATCTGGGTAAGGGCATTGTCGGTAAGTTCCATCATCTGGTGCATGTGCTCATACTGTGAAGTGATGAAGTCTTCCTTGCCCTTGAAACGACGGTTCAGCGTGCGTGCGATGTTGAAGCAGCTGTCACCGATACTCTCGATTTCAGAAATCTCACGGAGCATGGCACGGATTTTTGCCTTGGTCTCGTCAGAAAGATGAGAATCGCTCACCTGGTCGAGATACTTGGCAATCTCTATCTCCATGTTGTCAGAGATGCCCTCATATTTCTCGATGCGGCTATAGAGTTTTACAAACTTTTCTTCATTGGTCTCGCCAAGAAGCGTCTTCACCATGCCGAACATGCGCTGGATGCGCTCTGCAAAACAATGGATTTCCTTCTGTGCCTCCAAGACAGAGATTTCCGGTGTCTTCATGATACCGCTCTGGATAAAGCGCAGGCGGAAGTCGTCCTCATCGGTATTCTTCTTAGGACGGATAATCTTGCATACCAGCTTCTCTATCTGTGGAATGAACCATACCAGGATAAAGGTATTGGCGAGGTTGAAGGTGGTATGGAAGGCGGCAAGCACAAAGGATAGCTTGGTTGCATTGGCTACGAAATGAGGATCAGTCTTCTCCATGGCATCGTCGAAACCTACCCAGCCGCAAACCAGATGGATGAACGGGTGGAATATGCAGAGTATCCAAAGCACACCGAAGATGTTGAATACCATGTGCGCCATCGCCGCTCTCCGGGCCTGGGTGTTGGCGGTGAGCGCTGCCACATTGGAGGTTACGGTTGTTCCGATATTCTCACCCATCACAAGCGCAATGCCCTGATAGATTGGCAATACACCGGTAGAGCAGAGAATCATCGTAATCGCCATGACGGCTGCCGAACTCTGCACGCACATAGTGAGTATACTACCAATAATCAGGAAGGTGATGGTAGTTTGGAAACTGTGAGGGTCGAAACTTGCGAAGAATTCAAGAACTGGCTGATTATGAGCCAGATCCATGTCGATACCAGTTTGGCGTAAAGTACCCAAACCGAGAAACATAAAGGATATACCGAAGATGAAGTCGCCGATAATCTTGCGTTTCTTGCTGTAAATCAGGATGATGGCGATGAAGAACGCCGGCCATACAAAATCTGTGATGTTAAACGAGAAACCGGCACTCATGATCCATGCGGTGAGTGTGGTTCCGATGTTGGCGCCCATGATAACGGAGATAGCCTGGGCTAGGGTAAGGAGACCAGCATTAACGAATGATACGGTCATCACCGTCGTGGCTGTAGAAGACTGCACCGCTGCGGTGATGAGCGTACCCGAGAGGATGCCCGTCAAACGATTGGTGGTCATGGTTCCTAACACATGGCGGAGCTGTGGTCCTGCCATCTTCTGCAAACTGTCGCTCATGGACTTCATACCGAACATCAGTAGGGCGAGTGCTCCAATAAGCTTAAAAAATATCCAAATCGACATATAATAACTTAATTAATGTTGTCAAATACATCAAGTTTCCGAATTTCTTCGTAACTTTACACTCTGTAGGCGTCTCTCTTCTAAAAAGAGTAAGCCGATGCTCAAAAAGCACCTTCGGGGGCTTCGAGAGCGGGTAGATTAGTTTAATTTTGTAACATAGTTTTAATACAAATGAAACAAGTAATTCAAATCCGTTGCAAAAATAATAAAAAATCTCAGAAAGTAGAAATCGGAAGCACACTTTTTGATATTTTTTCAGCATTTGACCTCAAAATGACCCATGGACCGGTGTCTGCAAGGGTAAATAACAAGGTTGAAGGCATGCATTATCGTGTTTATAATTCTAAAGATGTAGAATTTCTTGATATGACTTCTTCATCCGGTTCGCGTGCATATACCCGTACCCTCTTCTTTGTTCTCTGCAAGGCGGTACAGGACATTTATCCTGCTACAGATGTGGTGATTGATATCCCCGTATCGAATGGTTTCTACGTAGATATCCGCCTGGGCAGACCTGTTGTAGATGAAGATGTGAACATCATCCGCCGTCGCATGCAGGAGATTATCGATGCCAGGATGCCGATACGTCGCTTCACCGTGCCTACCGAAGAGGCAGTTGCGCTGTTCCAGGAGAAAGGGGATGTTGAGAAGGTGAAACTGCTCAAGACGTCGGGCTCTATCTATACTACCTATTATAAAATAGGTGATTATGTAGATTATTACTACGGCACGCTGCTCACCAATACCTCGCAGCTCTATCTCTTCGGGCTGGAGAAATATTATGATGGCATGCTCCTGCGCATTCCTTCGCTCAAGAACCCGGATGTGCTGGGCGAAATGACCCGACAGGACAAGATGTTTGAGATATTCAAGGAGCATCATCGCTGGCAGAGTATCCTGGGCATCAGGACTGTAGGCGATTTTAACCAGGCGATAGATGCCAATCATTCTACCGACATCATCAATATCAGCGAGGCACTGCAGGAGAAGAAGATTGCCAGGATTGCTGAGGAGATTGCCAGCCGCAAGGGCGTGAAACTGGTGCTGCTGGCAGGTCCTTCTTCTTCGGGCAAGACCACTTCGTGCAAGCGCCTGAGCATACAGCTTGCCGTAAACGGATTGAAACCGCTCCAGATTTCGCTCGATGATTATTTCGTAGATAGGGAGAAAACGCCGAAGGATGCTTCGGGCGAATATGATTATGAGAGCATCTATGCCCTGGATCTCGATTTGATCAACGAGCAGTTCAACGCCTTGTTCCGTGGTGAGGAGGTAGAATTGCCGAAGTATGATTTCCAGAGCGGAAAGAGTAAAAAGAGCGGCAACAAGCTGAAGATGAACGATAACAATGTGCTGGTGGTAGAGGGTATTCATGCATTGAACCCAGAGCTGACGGCCCACATCCCACAGGAGCAGATATTCAGAGTATATGCTTCGGCGCTGACCACGATTCTTCTGGATAATCACAATTATATCCCGACAACAGACAACCGTTTGCTTCGCCGCATCATCCGCGATTACAAGTATCGAGGTGTCTCTGCCCAGGAAACCATTCATCGCTGGCCTTCGGTAAGGGCGGGTGAGAACAAGTGGATATTCCCGTTCCAGGAGAATGCCGATGCGATGCTCAATACGGCGATGCTTTATGAGCTGGCTGTGATTAAGACGCAGGCAGAGCCGCTGCTACAGCAGGTTCCGGAGAATTGCGAGGAATATGCTGAGGCTTACCGGTTGCTTAAGTTCCTGAAATACTTCAAGGGTATACCTTATAATAATCTGCCGCCTACTTCGCTTCTGCGAGAGTTCCTGGGGGGCAGTTCGTTCCATTATTAAAGGTTTTATCTTTCGGAGATAAGTTGGCTGTTTGAGTAGGACAGCCAACTGGCAGAAGCCGGACAGCCGACTAGCGCCTTATCCGCTAGTCGGCTGTTTGTCTTTAACAGTCCTCGGAAATGGGTTTATCTGATTTCCTTTTAGGCGTCTGATTTTCTTTTTTATGCGATAGACGAAAAACTCTTCACTCTTCACCAAATGCTCCGAAACCCCTGTGTTTATCGGCATTTCGAGGGGTGAAGAGTGCTCGGGCACTCTTCACCCACTCTTCACCACTCTTCACCTTTGGGCGCACAAAAAAATGCACCGGTCCTTTTAGCGGATTCCAAATCTGCCAGAGTAGAGCGGTGAAGAGCGGTGAAGAGTGGTGAAGAGTGGGTGAAGAGATACAAATAACTCTTCACCCCTCGGAATGCCGATAAACACAGGGGTTTCGGGCCGAAAGGTGAAGAGTGAAGAGTATTTCAGAGTAGAGTTGCTATACTTTTTATAAAGCGTACGAATTTATAAAGCCTGCGGCTTAGAGCTTGCTGCCATAGCACAAGTCGCCTGCATCGCCGAAGCCTGGCACGATATACTTATGCTCGTTCAAGCCCTCATCAATAGAGGCACACCAGATAGTAGTCTTGTCCTCTGGGAAGGTTTTCTTGATGTGCTCAATACCCTCAGGTGCAGCGAGAACACAGGCAATGTGGATATGTTTAGGATTGCCCTTGGTGAGGAAAGCCTTCATACCCATCTCCATGCTGATACCTGTGGCAAGCATAGGGTCGGCAATGATGAGCACCTTATCCGTAAGATCAGGTGTAGCGAGGTATTCGATATGTACGCCCACCTCAGTATGCTCCTTGTTGGTATACTCGCGATAAGCACTCACAAAGGCATTGCCAGAGTGGTCGAAAATATTGAGGAAACCTTCGTGGAAAGGAAGTCCGGCACGGAATATAGTACCGATGACAATCTTTTCGGTAGGAAGATTAACCTGCGCCACACCGAGCGGTGTAGTCACCTCAGTCTTTTCGTAATTAAGAGTCTTTGAGATTTCAAAGGCCTCATACTCACCGATTCTCTTGATGTTGTTGCGGAAGAGCAGTCGGTTCTTTTGATAATCGCAGTCACGCATCTCAGCCAGATAGCGGTTGATGATGCAATTGTGCTCGCTTAGATTATTTATCTCCATAGTTGTAGTTTTTCTGCAAAGGTATAATAAATCCCGGAAACGGCAAAATGTTTGGGCAATTTTTTCTCTCTGAAGGAATGAAAGAATATGTTTCTATCTTATTTTCATCAAATGTGCTCTTATATATAAATAGGTGTAAATCTCTGCTTCAAATTCTGTAAGCAGAGATTTTTTGCAAAGTCAACGTGGCAAATATCAGATAGAATCTTTCTTTTTTAAGTTCTTTAACCTAAAAAGCTTTTAAAAAGAAAGAATAATACCTAAGAATCTTTGCTATAAAACATATTTTTCGTAACTTTGCGGCGGTTTTGGGAGAATGATGATTTCTTCTGTCAACCAAGGTAAAAAAGGTAAAGAGAAATTATTCACAACTTAAATACATTTAAAATAAAATGGCAAAGTTTGATAAGTCAGTTTTAGCAAAGTACGGAATCACAGGTACAA
>JAJXAL010000120.1:0-10836 GCA_021628325.1 Segatella copri
TATGTTGTTGTACACCTCAAGAAAGAAGGTTTTACCGGTGCAGCGTAAAACCACATTTCCATTCCATCCCATCTTCTATACGTTCTTGAAAATTTTTTAGTTCACTTCTTGACAAACCGCATCTCAAAGCCATGCTCTCCCAATATTTCATATTACGAGTAACATCCTTAATAATTCCTCTTGCAGTTGTCTCATCCAACATATAGCTTTCATGGGCATCATAAAGTACATCCAAGCTAGATTCATTGGTATAACCATCGATTAGCAAGGAATGGTAATATTTGTTGGTAGGGTTCATATCATAAGCTGGTGACAGGTGCCATCCATCCTTTTTCAAAAGGAAAGCATGATTTCTGAAATGGTCATCAGTATTGCCTATGCAAATATTGAACGCCACACGGCGATACAGTTCCTCCAATTCTTTTTCCATATCAACACTTCCATTGGCCACAATAAAATCCACAATATCAAGATACCCCTTTCCTGTACTTTCCCCATCACCATCGTTCAATCCCAACAATGTAAGAGAAGATGCCATGTGTATTCTCTTTCCATTCTCTGTTCTGTCAAACCTTTTAGACAAAAGGACATCACGACTATCCTTGCTTGAAACCACTCTGCACTCCGCAGCGTTTATACCACAATCCTTAGCCATAGAATGAGCAAAATATTCCCAACGTGAAATGTTTATCTCATCCCCTACAGAAGGAAATTTCGCAACATATAAATCTTCACCTTCCTTCACACAAGCCTTAGGTCTAGCTCCTCCCATTGAAGAACCTGGTTGGAATATTCGCTGAATCCATCTTGATTCAGGCTCCATTCTGTTCAACTCACTCTTCTCTATCTGACCTGCAGCCTCCAACAGTTCATTCAAGAACAAAATTGGTGGAATTGAATATGACTTATTATAACTTATGTAAGCATCTGTAGCTATGTCCTTGAAACGAAAAGCACCCATTCTTAAGGAATCCTCCACTCCTTTCAAGTAGTCCCAATCAGAAATATTTACCCTGCGTTCTCCAGAGTCTTTCATTTCCTGGTGGATTCTCAAATCAATAAGTCTTCGTCCCCATCTGTCAGGCAGTGCATCAGAGAATGTTCCAAATATCCTGTTTCTTGTAGGATTATATTGAACCCCAGGAAAAGATTGCAGCTCCTTTCCTAGATTTAAAGAAGGATGTCTTTTCAACCAGTCCTTATCATACTCAAAGGTATATACATCTGTCCCCCTCTGAGATTCATGCCCAAGAAGTCCTATAGTTTCCTCATTTTCAAGCCAATCAAAGTCGGCAACAACCTTAATTTTTTCCATTGTCATTTTCCTGTTACACGTTTTTTATTCTTTAGATCAATGTCTTGTATGACCTTTCCCATCTCATCGTTCTTAGCAATGAGCAACAACTCATCAGGCATCTGCAGTGCATTCAAAACACGTGCCAATACCCCCACTGAAACTTCAGGTGAGCCACTTTCCAATCTTGCCAAAGTTTGGCGACTACATTGTGCTCTTGCTGCTACAATTTCCATGGTCAAGTTTCTCCTCATTCTCGCCATTTTAAGTTGCTCACCCATTACACAAAGATTCTCCGCCAGTTGTCTGGTCATCCAATTTGCTTTTGTAAACTTTGTCATTGCTTATAATGTTACATATACGCAACAAAGATACTAAATAAAGTTATATGAATATAACATTCCGCCCATACTGTAACTTTTTTTAACTTAAATTTATCTGATATAACAAAAATTCTGAGGCACAGCATCAATTCCATAGTCTTGGAGAGTTTTGGGCTTCAAGAACACATTGACATTCCCGACAACATAAGCACAAGCCTTGTCTCTCCCTTCGAAATATGAAAAGAAGTCACTTTCCGATATGCCAGCATACCCCTTTGTTCTTTCCCATATATTTCTTGGAGTATCACATAGTCTATCCGCTATCTCAAACTCACCAACAACAAGTCCCTTTCCCCTTGATTCGTAGATAACAATAGTATCTACTTCCAAAGAGCAAAAGGACTTTCTATATTCATACGCCTTGGAGCCATCAAAGATTTTCTTGACATACTCCTTTTTTATAGGAAACAAAGCTTTCATCTTATCTATGAATATGATGTGAAACAGTCTCTTCCATAGAATCATCCCCTAGAGACAAATTATAGTTTTTGATTTCCTCTTTGAGATTCATATTAAGTTCTTCCATGCTCTTTCCCCTGGCTGCCAAGCCCTCTTCAACAACACTTGGTTCTCCACCTCTGTCATAGTAGATCCTTCTATGGCGGTGGAATGAGTTACGATGGAATATAAATAGAACTTGTCGTAATCTATGAGATTAGACATGCCCAGTTCTTTATATTCCTGTATTGTATTTAAAAACATATTTTTATCCATACTATCTTCTTTTTGATGCACCGCAAAGGTACAACATTTTTCCTAAACTAGAGAAAGAAAGACTTACTATTTGCAGTTTCTACCCTTCAATTTTCTTGAAGATTACATTTTTGTGGTCTGAACGCTCACAAGATGCACACCTTAATGTTTCCACAATTTTACCCTCAAAAAAACAGCCGGTACAGGTTGGCTTCTTTGTCTCAACCACCACCAAGGGCATATCTTGAAATTTGAATTTCTCACCGACTTCATATTCCTTCATTGTTACATTATTCTAACTATATAATTTGACACCATGCAATCTTTCAAATTTGGATGTAAAATATCTAAAATTTCCATCATGTCATCTCACCTGCAAAATGTATATATGTTTTACCTTTCTCTATTCTATATTGTTGCAGTACGTTATATAAAACAATAAAGATATAAGCATATAAGCAAATAAACCTATAATTATTGCATTATATACACATAGTATTATAGAAGAATATAGGAAAATAACAAAATAAAGAAAGATTCCTATAACCATACCTTTATATAAGTATATCTCTATATTCTCCTATAAGAGCCGCATCAGCGTTTTCGTTGCTGCTTGTTTCCAGACTTCATCATGTGCATCGCCATTCCAAAGCATCTGCGACGGAAAGCGAGGTCATCCTCGTCATCCTTCTTACCCCATCCTGAGCCAGGACTTCCACCTCCACCATGACTAGCAGCAATGGTCGTTGCGCTATCAAGGTAGCCCATGAAGAGAGCTGTGGCGACCGAGCAAACTGCAGATGTATTCTCTGCAATTTGTTCCATAAAGGAACCATCCCAAATTTTGCCAACAGTACTGTCCAAGAACTCACGCTGTTCATCAGGTAATTGAGCCTTGAACTCATTATACTTTTCCAATCTATTTTGAGTATCGATGGCACCAAGGTGGTAACCCAGAGCTTGCATCTCACGCATCACCTGTTTGTTGAGAGCAGGAGTTTTCTTGCCTATTTTAGCCTTCACTTCGTTATATTTCTTTTCAGCTTCCATCGCTTTTTCTTCAGCCATAGCAGCCTTCTCCTCTAAGTTATTCTTCTTTTCTTCGATAACGTCTAGTTGACGTTGGGCGATTTTCAACTTTTCTATTTTGTCGGCAATTTTTTCTTTTGTCTTTTCAATATCAGCGTTGATTTGCGCAAGTTTACGGTCTGCCTCTTCTTTGGTAATCTTACCGTTCTCCATGTCACGTTCCAACTTTTTCACCTCCCCTTCCAAATCCATCTTATGGGTTTGAAGATTCTTAATCATAGTCTGCAAGGCCTTCAAACGAGCTGCAGCATGTTTGATTTCTCTACTTTGAGAATCCATAATATTGTTCTGAGTATCGATAGTCTTTTTATTGCCTTCGATGGTCTTGTTATTTTCCTCCACCTCTGCTTCTTTTTGCTGCGCTTCCTTCCAAAGTCGCTCACGGTATTCTTCGGTCGTGCGATGTTCGGCACCTGTTTCTTTGATGCTGTCACCACGTTCCAATCCATACTTTATTCCAACCTCATCAGCAAACTCGGTATGAAGATTAGTCATGTGTCTAGACAATGCCTCCTTGTCATCATGTCCATCAAGGAATACCCCCAAGAAAGAAAACTTTTCCTTTGGAGTAATAGGCAAAACAGTACAATGAATATGTGGGTTAGCCTCGTCAAGATGCACTACAAAAGCAGCTATGTTTTTTTCACCATATTTTTTACACATAAATCGATAAGCATCTTTCGCCCAATTCTCAATCTCAGGCATACGTTTCAATTGGGTGTTGTCTGCCCCTTGTTCCCAATTTACATTTTGGTTTCCAAATGCCAAGTTGCGCATGACTTCTCGGTTTCCTCCCAGAATAAAATTAGCAACAGTCTTAAAGTAAGGCTTTTTGCCTTGATTTATCAAAGACAAGTTTGGGTCTTTTATTCCACGAGCCTCCAAGTTCTCTGCAATCCTCTGGGGTATTGATTTCATCTTGTTGACTTTCATAACAACCCCACCTTTCCCAATCTCAAAGTTCAGGTGTTCACGAGAAGGGTCATAATTCCACTGAGCCTTTTTAGCTCTGTCTTTGTCAGAGAACACTCTGAGGTGTTCATTACTCTGGGAAGTGGTAAATCCCTTTCCCGGTCTCATGTCGATTACATTTTTTGCTCCTGCCATATACTATTTTTGTTTAAAAGAAGGGTTCTTAGGGAAGAAGTCCCTGAGCCTAATAATCCCCACGGCTTGCCGCACGAATGTCAAAATGAATTACTTTTCATTTTTGGGGATTACAGTGAGTTTTGCAAAAACTCCGTATTAGGCTACTAGAGCAGAGAAAAAAATCCGCCCATGCGCAAGCGCATTTGTAAAGAATCCTTTCTATGTGAATATTTTTATTTTTCTGTTACAGAGTTTTCTTCCGTTTCATCGGAAGAGAGATGTGGCTGGGTTGGTCGAGACTGTAGGGAGTCTCCGCTTTCTCTGCCACCGGATGCTTTGCCCCACTTTGGAGAAGAAAGAATATTCGGATTAATCGAAACGTTCTTTCCTTCCTTCGAGTCCTTCACTTCAAAAGCATTCATTGCTTTGAGGTTATTGACATAAGCTATAACCGTTGGGCGTGTCCAATTCCAACGCCTTGACAGTTTTGCTATATTAAGTGCAGCGTCCTGCTCATTCTGAAGAGAATCCAGATAATGATCCACCAAATCCACAAAGGCTTGAATCTTTGAAAGACGCTGTGGGTTGTTGTAAGCCCTGTCATTGGCCAGATAGATGAAGACATTAATCGGAAGAACTATCTCATCAGACAATTCCCATATCTTGCTATCTATACCTTGTACTTTTTTATTGTCATTCATAACTATTTTTTACATCATATTTTATATGGAAAATCTGTGAAGTGCAATACCTTCACAATCTTTTCCATTGTTAGAAAACTAAGCAGCTTTTCTCTCTGCGTTTTTCCAAAACAATTCTTCCTTTTTTGAATACTCTATTCCTTTTCTTCCTCCTGGCACTCCCTCGCCTGTTTTATCTGGATAAACGGCAGCAGCCATCAATATGATGAACACAGTTTCCGCTGCGCACAAGTATTGTCCACAATGGCCAGCCATGACAAAAATGACAGTTTGTGCTACTAGAGAAAATGCCATATTGTTGCCATGCAGAAAGGATAGAACCTTATCCGAAATCCGATAATAGAACATCAGACTAACTACCATCAAGCACCCCACAGAAAGGAAAATTGGTGTTTGGAATGGATAGAAATAATCAGCTATCTCTTCCCCACTATCAAACATATTGTCTAGCAACGACAGGTCAGCTACATTTACAATCTGACCTGTCATCGTTACTCTTCCCTGAGCTAATTCATTACTAAGAAGATTGGCAGCGTTCGCTGCTTCAAAATCCACGTACTGAACAAACAGGAGGACTATCAAGAAAACACGTGTAAAGAACTTTCTTGCATTGTCACTATGTTTCATCCTTTCATAAATAGCAGAAAGCACGGAGTATAAGTTCCCCCACTTGGTAGAGGACGCTTGTCTCGGCTTCACCCAGAGATGAAAAGCAAAAGGAATGGCCGTGAGCACAAAAGCCAATATCACCTTCAATGTTATTGCAAACATACCTCAGCACTTTTTAATAGAAACTGTTTATGACATCCGAGTACTTTTCCTTTTCAAGGATAAACATATCAAACTTCGGCATGTTGGTAAATTCCTTACAAACCTGCTTGTACATGATCTCCAAGCTATCATAGAAGTTGACCGTCATGTTTTCTATGACACCATGTTGTTGTGAAGCCAGATGAATGACATACATTTTGTTTTCCACAGGAACGGAATAAGCCACAGCCTTATATGTCTGCCCTTTATTATCTCGGACGGCATACAGAACATGGATGCCCAACACATTAGCCAGCTCATCCACCAAATGTTCCATCATCACTTGCTTGTTCAATAGTACAAACACTTCTGCATAGCCACGGTGCAATACTGTTTTCACACCAAGGGAATTGAAGTATTCAGGTGATTTTTCTCTAATTTCCGAGAGGAAATCAGAGATTGAATCTTTCAAAATCTCATTCTCGATGAGAGTATAGTCTATAAGTTCGTTCATGTTTTTATTATTATAAAGATGTTGACAAATACGATTTCAAGAAATATTCGGAAAGGACTTTTGTAAATTTATCTTCTTCCTCCTTAGTCTGCTTTTCCAACTCCAATTTGTTCAGCAACATAGGAAGTTCATTTGACATGTCAAGAAGTTCCTCCTTTTGCTTACTTGTTAGCGCAGCAGTAGAATAGTCATCAATAGCCATGAACGGCTGAATGAGCATCCATCTGTAGTTAGCCCTCTGGAGATGACTAAGCTTCTTTCCATTCTCCACATCTTGCTTGCAAGCCAAGGCATTTTGAACGATACGGCGATTGAAACGCATAGTAAGATAAAGCATTGTACGATCATTGACATCATCAACTTTTCTGCCGACTGAAGAATACAATCCATCGAAGATGCTAGCAGTAGCATCAGTAAGCTGCTGCAGTTGCTCATTAGAAACCTGACTCAAAAACTTCATCAAAGAACGAAAGCATCTATCTTCTTCAGAGATGAATCCAAGAAGTTCACTTTCATGCTTGAAAGGCTTGGCATTATGCAGCAAAGCCGAATACACAATAAGTGTCTTTGTCAAGTTTGGATAAGTATCTTGCTTATCGAGCTTGTCATAGAAATCCAATGCCTCCTTATACACATCGGACTTTTCTATCTTCTTTCTTGCCGTTGCCGTATTCAATTTAAGATACATGACATCACGAAGAGAACGAGGATTGGCAAACGCCAGTCTTTTGAGTTCTCCACGTATAGAATCCGACACAACAAAGTAAGCCATGGCAACAGGGCTTCTTAGATTGATGGTAGTGTCACGAGAGAATACACTATAAGCCGAATCTTGTATTTCCAGCCATGCAGAGGTAGCTTTTGCCAGATTCTCCACAGATACATCATCCATTTCCTTCAACTCTGCTAGCTCCTTCTTGCAACCTTCCACAGCATCTACGGAAGTCTTGAAAGAAGGATGTTCCTCGCACCCCACCAGGACAGAGGAACAAAGCAACGCTAATAATAATACCTTTTTAAATTTCATAAATCATTGTTTTAATTGAAAATTTCATCGCAAAAGTATATAAATTAGATAGAAACGGCTGCATAAACACGATATACCTTTTTATTTAACATATTCTTTTTCTACCCACCTATAGACTATAGGAACAAAAAGAAAACAATAATATTCCAAATAACAACTATATGGCATATTCATCCCCACAAAAAGACACAGATACGCCATCTCACATAATAGGCAAATGAGAATATAAAAGAATTATCCAATTACATCAACAAGTTAGATATAAAGGATAGGCATTACCTTTTTAGCAATACCTATCCAAAAGATAACCATCAAAACAGATTAGAAATTTGCAAGCCTAACCTCCTTGCATTTCTTACAGTATAAAAAGTTCCACCCTTAGGCTTTCCCTCAAAGTATGCAAGCAAAGCTGCAACATGATCTAACATGAAATCATTGCGTTTTAGAAAACAGCCATTGTAATAATGCTCACTCAACACAATAACATCATCCACTTTCTCCAAAATCTCCAGATAACGTTTCTTCTGATTGGCGCCCCATCTTTCATTTTGCTCCCGATATGGAACAGTGGCAACAAGAAGGATGGCTGGAAGTTCCTCCTTCAGTTTCAGCACCTCTTCAGCAGCAAGCATATCAAAGCCTAGAGCCATTCCACAAAAGAAATTACGAAATCCCTTGGAATAAAGCAAGCGAATCTCATTGTTAACACTCTCCCTCACCTCTTCCACTCTATCAGAAGAGATGAATCGGTGTCCCGTAAATGCTACGGAACACCATTTTTCATACTTTTCAATCATTGTCTATTATATCTATAATAAGTTTTACCTAAGAACATACCACCCAAAACGTGTGCTCCGCTATCCTCCAATTTGTTAGCAAAATCCGCATAGCTTTTGCCTGTGGTGACAACATCATCAAACACACATATCTCCTTGTCCTTGAAATAGTAAGTGTCCAAGTCAATAAGTTGCGCTTGGCGTTCCGTCTTTTTCTTACCTCTTCGATGGTTATGAACATCCAATCGGTCTTGAAGCACGCACACATGAGAAAAGCCATTGCCTATGCCGGTAAGTTCACTGACTCTATTACAGAACATCATGTATCTGCTTTGGTAATTCTTCTTCTTACTCGTCGGAACACAAACCAAAACCATACTTTTTACTTTCTCGCCATATTCCTCTTTCAAGTGCTTGGCAGTCATCTGAGCTACTTCCTCATAAGCAGAATCACGAGAATCTTTGAAAGCCCATACCAACTGCCTTGCAGCCTTGGCATCCTCACCGACGTTCTGAATGCGAGCAGGATAGTATTTCACGAAGAAACTAATCTTCTTATCCAGCTGACGCTGAATGTTTTCGTCTATTACTTTTGCCATAATCACTATGTTTTATTGGTTCAACTTTAAAAATTATACTTTGGATTTCCGGAACCTTCTAGCCTTTTACAGTTATTTGTTTCGTTCGATCCGATATTTTTTTTAATCATACCTCGGCGTGTCCTTCGCCTCCTGTAGCCTTTTTACGTGCAGAAAGGATGGCAGCCCATAGGAGTCAGAACGCCAAGGAATTTGGTAGAAACTTTTCAGGAATACCCAAATAAGAATTATTTGCGGAAGGCTTCCAGGAAAGTTTTAGCCAAATAAGGAGTCCTCTCCTGGTACTTGGCATCTGACAGGGCCGCCATAACTTTGCACAGGAAAAAGCAAGGGAGGCAGAGGTCACACTACCGCTTCCATAAAAAAGTGAGGTCGAACAATAGAAACAAATATGAAAACATAGATATAAGAAAAGTAGAATATAGCCATATAGATATTGCCTTATATAAACATAGAAACAAAGCACTATATCCTTATAGAACTATATGTTTATATAAAAATATAGACATATAAATATATACATCTATAACAATATATAGATATAAAGCATAAACTACTAGATATAAGCAACTTAGTAACGAGCAGTCAAAAAGGCTATTCAAAAAATAGCCTTTTAGATATTGCCAATAAAAGTAGAACATAGAAACAAAAGGAGGTCTAAGCCTCCTTTGCTGTTTTTCGCACCAATTCAATCTTGGTGGCAGTCATCTTGGTGACATGGAAATCCTTTCCATCCTTGGTATAGGTATCAGCTTTGAAGAATCCTTCAACCTTTATCAACTTACCCTTCTGGAGCAAATCCAAGGTGGCGGTGTCATCATTCTTAATCCATGTCTCGATGTTAAGGATAGCCGAGAGCTTGATTTCCTGGTCATCCTTTTTCACAGAGGTTCTATATGAGATTCCGAAGCGTGCGATGCTTGATTTCTCAAAGTTATGTACTTCAGCGTTATTTACTACGAAACCAGAGATTGCGAAATTGTTCATTGCGTTCATAATTGTAATTTTTAAATGTTAATACTAATTTTACGTGCATAAAAACAGCAACCAAGGAGAAGGTGAGTCACGGCAAGAGATGTCCAATATGTTTTTCACCCATAGGGCATGGAGTTTTTGAAACCGGAGCAACTGCACCCAAAAAGTCTGAAAAAGATATTGAGACAAACAGGATGTGCGCCCTTGCCAACACCGCTTGGGCTAACTTTGCAAAGTAAAATGGTCGTTAACAGGATTATAAAAATTAGCTGAACGCATCAGAACTACTGATTTCACAACTGGTTTTAGATAATGCAGAGCAACATCTATACACAAAATCAAGTTTGCACGAAGATGCCAAAACATAACACAGAAAAAGGTGCCCTGAAATCAAACAGCTCCTTGACATTGAAACATAAAAGAACAAACATCGACATTTTGTTCCAGAAAAGTAAAATTTCAAAAACGAAAGGATCCAATAAAGATGGTAATACCAAGAACAAAAAGTATCATCATCAAGAAGACAGCAACAATGAAACAACGCTAAAAAACAAAAAGACTACAAACTTTTCAACGTACACGTTCTACACTTATTGGCAATCTCCGCAATAGAAAAGCGTTTATAAAGAGCGAGTTACTATTTAATATAGATATATAATTATATAAACAAATAAGAAAATAAAAATATAAATATAGAACCATATAAGAAAATGTAACAATCGGCTTGTCCACCATATCCTTTAGGACATCCTGGACAAGCCAACCGTTCTCCCTTTAGTCCCATGGCACCATCATCGATACCGACAGGGGACAAGATTCCACAGCTTCAGCTATAGAATCTTGGGGCATAGAGGATGGCACACTTGTGAGAAGAATGGCATAGCCATGTGACTTGGAGAGAGGGGTAGCCTGGCTTTCAAAATAGGTGGAGATGGGAAGGAAGTCC
>JAJXAL010000121.1:0-10824 GCA_021628325.1 Segatella copri
GCATTCTTGTCAGGGCAGATAATGCTCTTGGCTGTCATGAAGATAATCTTGATATCAAGCCAGAACGACCAGTTCTCTATATACCAGATATCACGGCGGATACGTTCCTCCATCTGCCAGAGCTCCTTGGTCTCACCACGGAACCCGGTAACCTGAGCCCAACCTGTGATACCCGGCTTTGAGAAGTGGCGAACCATATACTTATCTATCAGGCTTCCATACACCTCTGTATGATGCAGCATGTGAGGGCGCGGCCCCACAATACTCATGTCTCCCTTAAGAACATTGAAGAATTGAGGAAACTCATCTATGTTCGTCTTTCTCATAAAGTTGCCGAAAGCAAATTTACGTGGGTCGTTCTTTGTTGCCTGTGCCTTGTCTGCATCCTTGTTCACATGCATGGAACGGAATTTAAGACAGTAGAAGGTATCACCATTCAGACCCGTTCTTGCCTGTTTGAAGAAAATTGGACCAGGACTCTGAATCTTGATGATGAGAGCTATGAATGGAATGAATGGTAGAATGCACAAACATGCAAGCCCGCTCACCACGATGTCGAAGCTACGCTTGATAATGCGGTTTGACGTGCTTGTTAGGGGTTCTATGCGGTTTGAATATACCGTCCTTCCCATGAAATTCTGGGCATCAAGATGCAATTTGTACTCACCAAACACACGTGGCAGGTAGTAGAAGTGTATCACATTCTTATCACAGAAGTGTATGATATTGATGATCTCAGGATCTTTATGCGACAGGCAGCAGAAAACCTCGTCAATATTGGAAGGTTCACCATTGATGGTATCATTCATGGTAGAAGAGATAATCTCTTTGAGCTGTTTCATGTTTCCTATTCTTTTCAACCCTTCCGGATTATCAGTGATGTCTTCATCTGCATAATATCCTTTTACGATATAACCTGCCGAGGGATCTTCTGTCATCGTCTTGTACATCTCGCTCACGGCAGGATCGTTACCTACAAAGATGACGGTGCGTGAGTTGCGGCCCTTAGAGCGGAAATACTTTAGTAATTTGAGCTCGCAGAGACGGCTTATGATGAGAGACAGATAGAATGTTATGCTGAAGATAATGCTGAAGGAGAACATCTTTCCCCCGTGACTGAGTAGTCTTGAGAAAGTAAAGAAACAAAATGTTGTTGCTGCAGCCAGATAAAAAGTACGCCTTGTAACCTGCAGGAACCCGATCTTTCTGACATGAATGATGGTGGAATAGAAGTATTCGCCTAGGAACAAGGCTGCATTGGCAACAAAAAAGGTAATCTTTGTTGCTTTGTCGAAATACGCGGGTATGAGTTCTTGACCATATTGGGTATAGAACAACAGTACGATGTTGAGAATAACGAAATCGGCACCTATCACCAGTCTCCTCATCATTTCATTTCCTTTATAATGCTTGTTCGTCATTTGCTTATGTTTATTATACTCCTAGTTATTTATATATCTTTAAGTTGTTTGAGGTATGCTTAAATGATATTTGGTCGCAAAGGTAATAATAATAGTTGAAAATCGGAAATAAATCAGCAAAAAAATATCGAAATAGACCAACATGAACCAGCTTGAACCAACTTTTCTTGTTTTTAATCTGTTTAAATGATGTTTTTTCTTCCTTTTTACTTTCTTGCGCATATCTAGGTATTTTTATATGAATAGGTAGTTTTTTTAGAAATTGCTTGGTGGTCTCAAAAGAAAAACGTACTTTTGCAGCCGGATTATCACGGATGATTCTTCTTTGAGACCTGTTGGTACTGGGAGTAAACTCCTGATGTGATGCAGTCTCTCACTGTTAATTTGTGAAATCTTAAGTATGAACAATAAACGATTTAGATAGTAATAATATGCAATTAATTTTATTATCGGGTGGCTCGGGTAAAAGGCTCTGGCCACTTAGCAATAATGCTAGAAGCAAACAGTTCTTGCCATTGCTCGAAAAGGAGAATGGGGAGATGGAAAGTATGGTTCAGCGCGTGGTACGTCAGGCTCAGGAAGCAAATCTGACCAACGATATTACGCTTGCTACAAACGCCAGTCAGCTGGATATCATCCAGAACCAGCTGGGAGAGCGGGTTTCTGTGGTTACCGAACCGGAGAGGCGTGATACTTTCCCTGCTATCGCTTTAGCTGCAAGTTATCTGAAACTGAAGAAGAAATGTGAGGATGATGAGGTTGTGGTTATTATGCCTTGTGATCCTTATACCGAGTTGGAATATTTCCATACCATAGCCCGTATGGTGGAATGTGTGGAGAAAAACGTCGCCGACCTCGTACTGATGGGTATCAAACCTACTTATCCAAGTGCAAAATATGGTTATGTGGTTCCTTTTGCTGAAGGAGAGAAGTATCAGATAGTGAAGAGATTTACCGAGAAACCGGATGTGCCTACAGCAGAGAAACTCCTGGAGGAGGGTGCTTACTGGAATGGTGGTGTCTTCGCTTTCCGTTTGGGCTATATGATGCAGATTGTACGTAAGTATATGCAGAGTGAGAACTTTGAAGATACTCGTGCAAGATATAGCGAATTTCCAAAAATCTCTTTCGACTACGAGGTGGCGGAGAAGGCTGAATCGGTAGCGGTAGTACCGTTTAATGGTGAATGGAAGGACCTGGGTACCTGGAATACACTCACTGATGAGCTGCACCATGCCAGCATCGGTAATGCGGTGATGGGAAGTCATTGCGAGAATACGCATGTCATCAACGAACTCCAGTTGCCTCTGTATGTGGATGGCTTGAAGGATGCTGTTGTTGCAGCGAGTCCTGATGGCATCTTCGTCTGTGCAAAGAAATATTCCGAGGACATCAAAAAGGCGGTAGAACATCTTACTCCGCGTCCGATGTATGAGGAAAGAAGGTGGGGTACTTATCGGGTGATTGACGATTCTGAGTATGCTGACGGCAATCATTCACTCACCAAGAGTATTACCTTGAAGCCAGGTAAGAATATCAGTTATCAGCTTCATCACCATCGTTCAGAGGTGTGGACATTCGTAGAAGGTGAGGGCATCTTTGTACTTGATGGTGAGGAGAAACATGTGAAGGCTGGTGATACCGTGGTGATTCCTCTAGAGCATTATCATGCCATCAAGGCGATTACACAGCTCACTTTCATCGAAGTTCAGAATGGTAATCCACTGGTTGAGGAGGATATTGAAAGATTCGATTATCAGTGGAAAATGAAATAAAACACAAGTTTTTGTGATATAATGTCAGTATTTAAACGTGTCAAAGTGTCAGTATGGATGCTTTGGCACGTTTTTCGTATACTGGCGGAGTGACGGGTAGCAATACCTGTTGGCAAAATAAATGTATAACAATTAAAATATTATAGAATCATGAACATTAAACCATTAGCAGACAGAGTGCTGGTACTTCCTGCACCAGCTGAAGAAAAAGTAGGTGGAATTATTATCCCTGATACAGCAAAAGAGAAACCACAGCGTGGTAAGGTCGTTGCTACAGGTAAGGGTACGAAAGACGAAGAGATGATTCTCAAAGAAGGTGATACCGTACTCTATGGTAAGTATGCTGGCACAGAACTCGAATTCGATGGTACTAAATATATCATGATGCGTCAGAGCGATGTACTCGCTGTAGTAGAAGAGTAAGGATAAGTGAAGAGTGAAGAACGAAGAGTGAAGAATTCAATTGCTTTGTTTTAACTCAACATTCAACATTTAACATTAAACATTAAAAAAAAGAACAATGGCTAAAGATATTAAATATAATATGGATGCCCGCGACCTCTTGAAGAAGGGTGTTGATCAGTTGGCAAATGCAGTAAAGGTAACTCTCGGTCCTAAGGGCCGCAACGTGGTAATCGAAAAGAAGTTTGGTGCTCCTCAGATTACTAAGGATGGTGTTACCGTAGCTAAGGAAGTAGAGTTGGAGAATAAGTTTGAGAATACTGGTGCTCAGCTCGTAAAGAGCGTTGCCAGCAAGACTGGTGATGATGCCGGTGATGGTACAACAACTGCTACTATCCTGACTCAGGCTATCGTAACAGAGGGCTTGAAGAACGTTACTGCAGGTGCAAACCCAATGGACTTGAAGCGTGGTATCGACAAGGCTGTGGCTGCTGTTGTTGCCTTCATCAAGGAACATGCTGAACAGGTAGACGACAACTACGATAAGATAGAGCAGGTGGCTACTGTTTCTGCCAACAATGATGCTGAGATTGGTAAACTATTGGCTGACGCAATGCGCAAGGTTTCTAAGGATGGTGTCATCACTATCGAGGAGAGCAAGAGCCGTGATACCAATATCGGTGTTGTTGAGGGTATGCAGTTTGACCGTGGTTATTTGAGCGGTTACTTCATGACTGATGCCGACAAGATGGAGTGTGTAATGGATAACCCATACATTCTTCTTTATGATAAGAAGATTTCTAACTTGAAGGAGTTCTTGCCAATTCTCCAGCCTGCTGCTGAGAGCGGTCGTCCTTTGTTGGTTATCGCTGAGGATGTAGATTCTGAGGCTTTGACTACATTGGTAGTTAACCGTTTGCGTGGTGGTTTGAAGATTTGTGCTGTGAAGGCTCCTGGCTTCGGCGACCGTCGCAAGGCTATGCTGGAGGATATCGCAGTGTTGACTGGCGGTGTTGTTATCTCTGAGGAGAAGGGCTTGAAGTTGGAGCAGGCAACATTGGAAATGCTGGGTTCTGCTGACAAGGTTACTGTTACTAAGGACAATACAACTATCGTAAACGGTCATGGTGAGAAGGCTAATATCCAGGATCGTGTAGCTCAGATCAAGAACGAGATTGAGAACACCAAGTCTTCATACGATAAGGAGAAGCTTCAGGAGCGTTTGGCTAAGCTCGCTGGTGGTGTTGCTGTTCTCTACGTAGGTGCTAACTCTGAGGTAGAGATGAAGGAGAAGAAGGATCGTGTTGACGATGCTCTCTGCGCTACCCGTGCAGCTATCGAGGAAGGTATCGTTGCTGGTGGTGGTACTACTTATATCCGTGCTCTCGAGGCTTTGAAGGATATGAAGGGTGATAACGCAGATGAGACAACAGGTATCCGCATCGTAGAGCGTGCTATCGAGGAGCCTCTCCGTCAGATTGTAGCTAATGCAGGTGGCGAGGGTTCTGTAGTAGTAAATAAGGTTCGCGAGGGTGAGGGTGACTTCGGTTACAATGCCCGCAAGGATGTTTACGAGGATATGCGTCAGGCTGGTATCGTAGATCCTGCTAAGGTTGAGCGTGTCGCTTTGGAGAACGCAGCTTCTATCGCAGGTCTGTTCCTGACAACAGAGTGCGTATTGGTTGATAAACCAGAGCCAGCTCCAGCTGCACCTGCTGCAGCACCTGGTATGGGCGGTATGATGTAAACAGGTGAATAATTTGAGCAAACAAAGCACATCGTAAGACTGCGAGTTTGCAAAGCGAAAATATCAAATAGGGGTGATTCTCAGCGAATTATCCCTATTTTTTTGTTTTTTTAGTCATAAAGATGCAAAAAATAGCAAAATTATTTGGTTCGAATAATCTTTTTTTGTAACTTTGCATCGTAAATAAAAGAAAGTATCATCCTAAGGGATGGCAAAGATATTTTTTTGATTTGTTTTAGTAGATTAGTTTTTAAGTAGTTTGTTTTTGGAAATCGGTTGTCGTGAGACATCCGATTTTTTTTTGTTTTTATTTTGTTTTCTCAATTTAATTGTGTAATTTTGCAGCATAATAGAAAATTAATAGCATGAACAATATTGATTGGAAAAAAGCAGTGGTCTTTCTGATTGTTATCGGAGGACTCATTTATATTACAAAGGCAGAGTTGGGAATGACTACTACAAACTCGTTCCTTACTACGCTGGGTATCTTATTGCTTCTCTTTATCGGAGATAACTTCGCACAGAAGATTGATGATGATCGGAAACGACGTAAACTGAATAATGATGGAAAAGCTGATTGATTTATATAAAAAATGGGCGGGTGAAGAACCAGCTGATGTCATAAAATTGGCAGGGCAGGGGAGTAACCGGCAGTATTTCCGTATCATTGGGCATGATGGTGATACGGTAATTGGTGTGATAGGAACCAGTCGTGATGAGGATCATGCCTTTGTATATCTGGCTCAGCATTTCCAGCTCAGACAGTTGCCTGTTCCCCAGATTCTGGCGGTGAGCGATGATGAACTCTGCTATCTTCAGACAGACCTTGGCGGTACTTCGCTTTTCGATGCCATCAAGGGCGGACGAGATGCGGGCGGACGTTACAATCAGAAAGAGAAGGAACTCCTTAAGAAAACCATTCGTGAACTTCCGAATATCCAGATTCGCGGTGCAAGAGGATTGGATTGGCAGAACTGTTATCCGCAGCCAGAATTCGATGTAGACAGTGTACTCTTCGACCTCAACTACTTCAAGTATTGTTTCCTGAAGCCTACCGATTTGGATTTTCACGAACTGAAGCTCGAAGCCAACTTCCGGCTTTTTGCCAAGGATCTGACATCAGAACCGATGGATTGTTTCCTTTATCGCGATTTTCAGGCGCGCAACATTATGCTGGATGATAAGGGAAATCCATACTTTATTGATTTTCAGGGTGGTAGAAAAGGACCGTTCTATTATGATCTCGCCTCATTCCTCTGGCAGGCATCTGCTAAGTATCCGTTCAAACTGCGCAGAGAACTGGTTTGGGAATACTACCAGTCATTGAAGCATTATACCGAGGTACCATCAGTGCGCCATTTTGTAAACCGGTTGAGCCTTTTTGTGCTCTTCCGTACCTTGCAGGTTTTGGGCGCCTACGGATTCCGCGGCTATTTCGAACGCAAGAAGCATTTCATCGACAGTATTCCGCCAGCTATCCAGAATCTGCGAGATCTTCTGAAGATGGGTGACAAGGTATTCCCTTATCCTTATATGATGGATATGTTGAGAAGACTGACCGAATTGCCGCAGTTCAAGGTGATAGAGAGTGTGGCGCTGAGTCGTGCAGACGGCTATAAGACTACCGACAACAATATCTACCGTGCGCATCCGCAGGACGGACCTGCCACCTATTCTAAATATGATGGTAAGGGACCGCTGGTGGTAAGAGTGTATAGTTTTTCTTTCCGTAAGGGTATTCCAGAGGATCCGTCGGGCAATGGCGGTGGTTATGTCTTCGACTGCAGAAGTACCCATAACCCTGGAAGATACGAACCTTATAAAAAGTTGACGGGTCTGGATGAGCCTGTTATCCGATTCCTGGAGGATGATGGTGAGATATTGAAGTTCCTGGATCATGTCTATGCACTTGCCGACCATCATGTAAACCGCTATATGCAGCGTGGCTTCACCTCTCTGATGTTCTGTTTCGGATGTACCGGCGGTCAGCATCGCAGTGTATATTCTGCCCAGCATCTTGCCGAACATATTCATCAGAAGTTTGGTGTAGAAGTGCAGATTTGTCATCGTGAACAGCATATTGAGCAGGTTTTGCCGGCAAAACAATAGAAAATAGCGTGCAAATTTGGCTATCTCGCAAAAAGTTAGTAAATTTGCACGCACATTTTAAAATAGCTATTTAGCAATGATGCAAGCAATGATATTCGCAGCAGGTTTGGGCACTCGCCTTAAGCCACTTACCGACCGCATTCCGAAGGCTCTGGTAAGTGTCGGGGGAGAACCTTTGCTCAAACGTGTCATCTTTCAGTTGAAGGATGCCGGTTTCACTCGCATTGTAGTGAACGTGCATCATTTCTCCCAACAAATTATCGATTATCTCAGAGCACATGACAACTTCGGTATGGATATCCGTATCAGTGATGAGAGTGAAAAGCTGCTCGAAACGGGTGGAGGTATCCGGAAGGCATGGCCGCTCTTCAACCAGTCAGAGCCTATTCTTATCCACAACGTGGATATTCTGAGTAATGTAGATCTGAAGAAATTCTACCAGATGGAGAGCAGGGATATGATTGCTGCCCGCCTGATGGTGAGCGAACGCAAGACCAAGCGCTATCTGCTCTTTGATGACAGCATGCGACTGGTGGGATGGACGAATATAGAAACGGGCGAGGTGAAGAGTCCTTATCCTGACCTCAATCCTAAAGATTATAAGATGTATGCTTTCTCGGGCATCCACATGGTTGCCCCATCGCTCTTTCCATTGATGGAGGAGGAACCGGACAAGTTCCCTATCATGGACTTCTATCTGAAGCATTGCGACAAGGTGCGCATAGAGGGATATGTAAAGAACGACCTCAAGCTGATGGATGTGGGAAAGCAGGAGACGCTGAAAGAGGCGGAAGCATTCCTGAAATCGTTAGTTAATTAGTTTATAGTTAATAGCGGCTATACCGTATAGCAAGATTACTGTAAACTATAAATTGTAAACTGTAAATTAAAATTAGATATTATGCAACAGAAGATTATTATTTTGGATTTCGGTTCACAGACCACACAGCTCATCGGCCGTCGTGTCCGTGAACTCGATACCTTCTGCGAGATCATGCCTTACAACAAGTTTCCAAAGGACGACCCATCTGTCATTGGTGTCATCTTGAGCGGTAGCCCTTATTCCGTTCATGATCCGGAAGCTTTCAAGGTTGATCTGAGCCAGTTTATCGGCCGCATTCCTGTACTCGGCATCTGCTACGGTGCTCAGTTCCTCTCTTACGCCCAGGGCGGTAAGGTGGAGGCTGCTGACAGCCGTGAGTATGGTCGTGCCAACTTGGAGCATTTCGATAAGGAGAATCCTTTGTTCAAGGGATTCATCGAGAACTCTCAGGTTTGGATGAGCCATGGTGATACCATCACTGCTATCCCTGAGGATTACAAGTGCATCGCTTCTACTGCCAATGTGAAGTATGCTGCTTATGCTTCAACCAAGCAGCCTGTTTGGGCTGTTCAGTTCCACCCAGAGGTGTTCCACTCTTTGCAGGGTACACAGCTCCTGAAGAACTTCGTGGTAGATATCTGCGGTAGCAAGCAGGACTGGAGCGCTGACTCTTTCGTTGAAACTACTGTTGCTGAATTGAAGGCACAGTTGGGCGACGACAAGGTTATCCTCGGTCTCTCTGGTGGCGTTGACTCCAGTGTAGCTGCCGTTCTCCTGAACAAGGCTATCGGTAAGAACCTCACCTGTATCTTCGTTGACCACGGTATGCTCCGCAAGAACGAGTTCCGTGATGTAATGGAAGATTACAAGTGCTTGGGCTTGAATGTAATCGGTGTAGATGCATCAGAGAAGTTCTTCGCTGATTTGGCTGGTGTTACAGATCCTGAGGAGAAGCGTAAGATTATCGGCCGCGACTTCGTAGAGGTGTTCAATGCTGAGGCTAAGAAGCAGACTGGTGCCAAGTGGTTGGCTCAGGGTACTATCTATCCTGACCGTATCGAGAGTTTGAATATCACCGGTAAGGTCATCAAGAGCCATCACAACGTAGGTGGTCTTCCTAAGGAGATGAACCTTCAGTTGTGCGAGCCTTTGAAGTGGTTGTTCAAGGATGAGGTTCGTCGCGTAGGTCGTTCTATGGGTATGCCTGAGCACCTGATTACCCGCCACCCATTCCCAGGTCCTGGTTTGGCTGTCCGTATCTTGGGTGATATCACTCCTGAGAAGGTTCGTATCCTTCAGGATGCTGATGATATCTATATCCGTGGTTTGCGCGAGTACAAGGTGAAGTTGAGTGGTGAGGAAGCTCGCCGCGTCCTGGCTGCCGGTGTTCCTGCTGATATGCAGAATGGCGAAATCGAGGTTTCTCTCTACGATCAGATCTGGCAGGCTGGTACCGTATTGCTTTCTACTGTCCGTTCAGTAGGTGTAATGGGTGATGAGCGTACCTACGAGCACCCTGTTGCTTTGCGTGCCGTAACAAGTACCGATGCAATGACAGCCGACTGGGCACATCTTCCTTACGATTTCATGGCTAAGGTAAGTAATGAGATTATTAATAAGGTGAAGGGTGTGAACCGCGTATGTTATGACATCTCTTCAAAACCACCTTCGACAATTGAGTGGGAATAAACAGAATAAAAAGTCGCCTTCAAAGAGGGCGACTTTTTTTATTTCTGATTCTTCAGGAGATCACGAATTTCCATGAGGAGCTTTTCTTCATTGCTTGGTTCCGGAGCCTTAGGAGCTTCTGCCGGTTTTTCCTCTTCCTTCTTCTTGGAAATCTTGTTCACCACCTTGATGAGCATGAAGATACAGAAGGCAACGATGAGGAAGTCGAAACAGGTCTGGAGGAAGTTACCATAGTTGATGGTAGCCGCCTTCAGTTCCTCACCCGCTACATTGACGGTAGGGAGTGTGAATTTGAGGTCGGCGAAATTCACGCCGCCAATCAGCCATCCGATAGGAGGCATGATGACGTCATCAACAACAGAGCTTACGATTTTGCCAAAGGCACCACCGATGATAACACCGACAGCCATGTCGAGCACATTGCCACGCATGGCGAATTCCTTGAATTCATTCAAAAATTTACTCATACTTTTATCTTTTTATTAAAACTATAGTTTGATTGTTCTTCTATTTCTCTTTCCTTATATATATAATAAGGTGTAGAATGCAGAGTTTTTTCTTTGCTTTTTGCAATATGGAGTTGTCAGTATGGCATGTAATGAGTGAAAATAATGCCAATATTAAAGCTCTACTATTCTTTTTTAACTTATTTAATACTCATTCTGGTTGCAAAGTTAGAAAAAAATTAGTAACTTTGCGCTCGAAAAGAAGAAAAAATGCTCTAAGGCGTAAAATTTTGAATGTTTCAGCATCAGATGAACGCTCGAAAGCAGTTAAAAAAGTAATTTTATTAAACTTTTAATTTAAATATTAAGAACAATGATTAAGATTGGTATTAACGGATTTGGCCGTATCGGT
>JAJXAL010000122.1:0-10772 GCA_021628325.1 Segatella copri
GTCTCCATCATGCAGTTGAGGATGTGCTCACGACCAGCCTTAGCCTGCATCAAAGCCTCCTCAAGAATCTCGAAGCTCAAACCATCACACTTGATATCCATCTGTGTAGCGGTCAAACCATCGCGGGTACCAGTAGTCTTGAAGTCCATATCACCCAAGTGGTCCTCATCACCGAGGATATCACTGAGGATAGCGTACTTGTCCTCACCTGGGTTCTTGATAAGACCCATAGCGATACCAGAAACTGGCTTCTTCATAGGAACACCTGCATCCATCAGGGCGAGAGTACCGGCACAAACAGTAGCCATAGAAGAAGAACCGTTAGACTCCAAGATCTGGCTTACCAAACGTACTGTGTAAGGGAAGTCTGCAGGAATCTGGCCCTTCAAACCACGCCATGCCAAGTGACCGTGACCAATCTCACGACGGCCTACGCCGCGCTGAGCCTTAGCCTCACCTGTAGAGAATGGAGGGAAGTTATAGTGAAGGAGGAAGCGCTGGTAGCTCTTCTCGAGCACACCGTCGATAAGCTTCTCGTCCATCTTGGTACCGAGCGTACATGTAGAGAGAGACATAGTCTCACCACGCTGGAAGATAGCGCTTCCGTGAGGCATTGGGAGTGGAGATACCTCGCACCAGATAGGACGGATTTCTGTAGTAGCACGACCATCAAGGCGCAAGCCCTCGTCGAGGATGCAACGGCGCATAGCATCGCGCATTACGTCATCATAGTAACGGGTAGCCTCAGCGTGCTTCTCCTCCAAGTCTTCCTCAGAAAGATCGGTATGAGCAGCGTCATACTTCTCGAGGAAATCAGCCAAAACCTTGTCGAAAGCATCCTGACGTGCATGCTTCTCCAAAGCCTGATGATTGATATCATAAGCTGGCTTGTAAAGCTCAGACTTAATCTGCTCACGGAGTTCCTCATCGTTGATCTCGTGGTCATACTCACGCTTCACGTCAGTACCCTTCTCCTTAGCCAACTCATACTGGAGTTCGCACATAGGCTTGATAGCCTCGGCAGCCACCTTGAGGGCGCCAATGAGATCCTGCTCAGAAACTTCCTTCATCTCACCTTCTACCATCATGATATTGTCCTTGGTAGCACCAACCATGATATCCATGTCTGCCTCTTCCATCTGCTGGAATGTAGGGTTTACAACATACTCACCATTGATACGAGCTACACGAACCTCAGAGATATAGTACTCGAAAGGAATATCTGAACAAGCCATGGCAGCTGAAGCAGCGAAACCTGCGAGGGCATCTGGCTGGTCAACACCATCGGCTGAGAGCAACATTACCTGTACGTAAACTTCTGCATGGTAGTTAGAAGGGAAAAGTGGACGCAAAGCACGGTCCACAAGACGAGAGGTAAGGATTTCCTCATCGCTGGCTTTGCCTTCGCGCTTGGTGAAACCACCAGGGAAACGACCTGCAGCACTGTACTGCTCACGATAATCTACTTGCAAAGGCATAAAATCTGTACCCGGAACTGCATCCTTTGCTGCACAAACAGTTGCGAGAAGCACTGTGTTACCCATGCGGAGAACCGCAGCACCATCAGCCTGTTTTGCAACTTTTCCGGTCTCAATTGTGATGGTTCTTCCATCAGGCAACTGAACACTTTTTGTAATTACGTTCATCTAAATTAAAAAACTTATTGTTTTGTCTAACATCTAAAATATCTAAAACGCTGCAAAGATACCTCTTTAATTATTAATAAACAAATAAATCAGCAATTATTTTCCACTTTTTTAAATAATTTATCTATAGAAGGTGCATTATTCGCAATTTTATTACTATCTTTGCACTCGATAATTTTGCAAAATAATAAAATTCATGAAGATAACTAGACTCTTTTCAGTGGCAGCGATTATGGTAGCTGCACTGGCTTTGACTTCTTGTAACAACAAGAAATTCCACATCAACGGCAATATCACAGAGGCTCAGGACTCTATGCTCTATCTGGAGAACATCAGCCTGAACGGTCCTGTGAAAATCGACTCTGTTAAACTGGGCGAGGATGGTGCATTTGCCTTCGACGAGGCTGCCATGGACTCTGTTACCCCAGAGTTCTACCGCTTACGCATCGCCAATCAAACCATCAATCTTTCCATCGATTCTACAGAAACCGTCAAGGTAAAGGCGGCTTATCCGCAGATGAGCTTCAAATACGAAGTGGAAGGTTCTGAAAACTGCAACAAGATCAAGGAGTTGTCTCTTAAGCAGATGACTCTCCAGAGCAATATCAACGGGCTCGTGAAAGATCCTAACATCGGCAACGATTCTATCGAATCCATCGTAGGCCGCATGCTCCAGGCTTACAAACAGGACATCAAGACCAACTACATCTTCAAGGAGCCAATGAAGGCATACGCTTACTATGCGCTCTTCCAAACGGTACAGTTGGGCAATGTGAATACACTTATCTTCAACCCTCGCAACAACAAAGACGACGTGAAGGTATTTGCTGCCGTAGCAACCAGTTGGGATACCTACTATCCTGGCGCTGAGCGTGGCAAGAACCTCCACAATATCGCCATCGAGGGAATGAAGGACATCCGTATCATCGAGAACCAGATGGCACAGCAGCAGATTGAGGCCAGCAAGGTGAGCGTAAACGGATGCATCGAGCTTGCACTTCAGGACAACAAGGGACAGGTACGCCGTCTCTCCGACCTCAAGGGCAAGGTGGTACTGCTCGACTTCCATCTCTTCGCCAGCAAAGAGAGCACCAAGCGCATCATGATGTTGCGTGAACTCTACAACAAGTATCATGCTGCCGGACTGGAGATTTATCAGGTATCAGTAGACCCTGACGAGCACTTCTGGAAGACCTCTACCGCTGCCATCCCTTGGATTTGCGTACGCGATGAAGATGGCATTCAGGGCAAGAGTCTGGCTCTCTACAATGTCCAGAGCATTCCTACCTTCTTCCTGATCGACCGCACCAACACCCTGCAGGCACGTGATGCACAGATTAAGGACATAGAGGCAGCCATCAAGAACCTTCTTTAAGATAACCATAAGATAACCAGGAGTTAGAAGTTTGGAGAGAACAGTTTCGGCTTTTCATCTTCCAGCTTCTAACTCTTATTCTTTACGTCAGTTCTGTATCTGCTTTCATGATAACATAGATGGCAATATCAGAATACAAACCATACAAGGAACTTAAGAACAAAAAACGATAAACTTTTAAACCCTAAAAAATGAATAAGAAATTTATAGCAATGGCAGCCTTGGCACTTATCACAACAGGAGCGCAGGCTAAAGTAAAGTTGCCACACATCTTGGGTGACAACATGATTTTACAGCAAAACACAGAGGCTAGCCTCTGGGGATGGGACAAACCAGGAACCACCGTAGAGGTAACCACCTCATGGTCTGGGCAGAAATATTCTGCCAAGACCGGAAAGGATGGCAAATGGGCTATCAAAGTACAAACCCCGAAGGCGAGCTACACCCCACTCTCCATCACTTTCGATGATGGCGAAAAGACCACTCTCAACAATGTGCTGGCAGGAGAAGTATGGGTTTGTGCAGGTCAGAGCAACATGGAGATGCCTGTAAAAGGATTCGGCAACTGCCCTGTAGAAGGTTACAACAAGGCGGTGCTCGAAGCAAACCAGTACAAAGGCGTACATTACGTAAAGATTCCTAGCGTAATGAGCAGTAAGCCGTTAGATGATGCCAACTGCGAATGGAAGGAGGTTAACCCGGAAACCGTAGGCGATGCATCTGCTACAGGATACTTCTTTGCACAGGTAATAAACAAGACTCTTGATATTCCGGTAGGTCTGGTCATGGCAAACAAGGGTGGAAGCCGTGTAGAAAGCTGGCTCGACCGCGACTACCTGAAGAAGAACACCAAGGAAGATCTCGACTCTGTAAAGATGACCAAGAACCCTAAGTTTAAGTGGGATTTCCTCTACCCTCTTCTCTGGGGTAACGGAACTTTCCACCCTATCCTCAACTATAGCGTAAAGGGTATTCTCTTCTATCAGGGATGTTCTAACGTGGGCGACCCGGACGGCCAGTATACCAAACGTCTTGCCGACCTCGTTGCCCAGTGGCGCAGAGACTTCAAGCAGGGCGAACTGCCATTCTATTTCGTACAGATTGCACCTTATCATAATGGCGACGTAAATGGCGATTGGGGACCTAAGCTCCGTGAACAGCAGTTCAATGCAGCCAAGGTGATTCCAAACAGCGGCATCGTCTGTACCGAAGACCTGGTTTACCCATACGAGGTTGAGCAGATTCATCCATGTCAGAAACAGCCTGTAGGCGAACGTCTTGCACTCCAGGCACTCAGCAAGACCTATGGCATGAAGGGACTCTTCAGCGAGAGCATGACCTTCAAGGAGATGAAGATTGTAGGTGATACTGTAAAGGTGCATTTCGACAACACCTACGGAGCCTACAACCGCTTTGAAGGTATCGAAGGTTTCGAAGTTGCAGGCGAAGATAAGGTATTCCATAAGGCTACAGCCAAGCACTTCTGGCAGGAAGGCAACGATCCTTGGAATGAGTGCGTCATCGTAACCAGTCCTGAGGTAAAGAAACCGTTAGCCCTTCGCTACTGTTTCCGCAACTTCCAGCTCGGCAATATGGCAAATGCAGGCAACCTGCCTCTCTTCCCTTTCCGTACAGATAATTGGTAAATAACAGATAACCAGCGGCCGATCTTTGTTCAGCAGTCAAAGACCGGCCGCTTTTCAATTATAACATGAAGATAAATTCTTTTCCATTAAACATCAATCATTATACATTAATCATAATATGAGTCACGTATTAGATAAGTTTCAGTTTTGCCCGGTTTGCGGCTCTAATCATTTCGAAATCAACAACATCAAGAGCAAGAAGTGTAAGGACTGCGGATTCTCTTATTACCTCAATCCAAGCAGTGCTACGGTAGCTCTCATACTCAACAGTAAGAAAGAGCTCCTGGCAGTAAGGCGCAAGAAAGACCCAGCCAAGGGGGCACTCGATTTGCCAGGCGGTTTTGTTGACATGGATGAAACAGGTGAAGAAGGTATGGCAAGAGAGGTAAAAGAGGAAACCGGACTGGATGCAACTGAGGTTAAGTATCAGTTCAGCTACCCAAATCTCTACCTTTACTCAGGTTTCATGGTTCATACCCTCGATATGTTCTATGAAGTGAAGGTGAAAGACGACACTCATATAGAAGCAATGGACGATGCAGAAGAATCATTCTGGATACCATTGAGCAGACTCAATCCTGATGAGTTTGCATTCGATTCCATACGCAAGGGGCTCCATCGTTATTTGGAAACAAAATTGGGGTAAAAAGGGTTCAATACAGCCAAATATGGCTCCCAAACATTAAAAAAACCAAAAAAAACACCATATAATAAGGTATAAGCAAAAAGTTTACTTACTTTTGCCAACCGAAAAAAATTGTGTATAAGCTTATGCAAGAGAATTTAGTAATCGTCGAGAGCCCTGCGAAGGCTAAAAAGATCGAAGAGTTTTTAGGTAAGGACTATAAGGTTATGTCTTCTTACGGTCATATCCGTGACCTGAAGAAGAAGGAACTTAGTATAAACGAGAAAACCATGGAACCTGATTATGAGATTCCAGAGGAAAAGAAAAAACTCGTTACAGAATTGAAAACGAATGCGAAGAAGGCCAAGAAAATCTGGTTAGCATCCGATGAGGACCGCGAGGGAGAAGCCATCAGCTGGCACCTTTGCGAAGTACTGGGATTGGATGAGGAGAAGACAAACCGTATTGTCTTCCACGAGATTACCAAACAGGCTATTCTTGATGCAATCAATAACCCACGCCATCTGGACATGAACCTGGTGAATGCTCAGCAGGCTCGTCGTGTACTCGACCGACTGGTAGGTTTCAAGCTTTCTCCTATCTTGTGGAGAAAGGTTAAGCCAGCCCTTTCTGCAGGTCGTGTACAGAGTGTTGCTGTCCGTCTGATAGTAGAACGTGAGCGTGAAATCCAGAAGTTCCAGAGTGTTCCATACTATCGCGTTACCGCTATTTTCGCCCTGATCAGCGACAGCGGCAATGCAACAGAGGTAAAGGCAGAACTGGACCAGCGTTTCAATACCCACGAAGAGGTTGAAGCTTTCCTTGAGAAGTGTAAAGACGCTAAGTTTATGGTTGAATCTGTAACCAAAAAGCCTTTAAAACGTTCTCCTGCACCACCTTTCACTACTTCTACTCTGCAACAGGAGGCAGCACGCAAGCTTGGTTTCACCGTTGTACAGACCATGATGATAGCCCAGAAACTTTACGAAAGCGGACGCATCACTTACATGCGAACCGATAGCGTAAACCTCTCTACACTCTGTTCCAACGCCAGCAAAGATGAGATTATCAGAGAATATGGCAAGGAATACAGCCAGACTCGTGCCTACCACACCAGTTCAAAGGGTGCACAGGAAGCGCACGAGGCTATCCGTCCTACATATATGAATGAACCAACCATCGAAGGAACCGCTCAGGAGAAGCGCCTTTACGAACTCATCTGGAAGCGTACCATCGCATCTCAGATGGCTGACGCACAACTCGAAAAGACAACCATCAGCATCAATATCGGCAACACAAGCGAAAAGTTTGTTGCTACCGGCGAGGTTGTTTCATTCGATGGTTTCCTCAAGGTTTATCTCGAGTCAACCGACGATGAAGAGCATGCTGAGGATTCTTCCCACATTCTTCCAGCTCTGAAAGAAGGCGATGAATTGCAGCGCAGAGAAATCCTTGCTACAGAGAAGTATTCTCTGGCTCCTGCAAGATACACAGAGGCCAGTCTGGTGAAGAAACTGGAAGATCTCGGCATCGGCCGTCCATCTACTTATGCTCCAACCATCAGTACCATCCAGCAGCGTCAATACGTGGTAAAGGGTGACAAAACGGGTGAAGAGCGCACATTTACCATAGATTCTCTGAAGGGCATCAAGATAACCCAGAAGTTGAAGAAAGAGATGGCAGGCTCTGAAAAGGGCAAACTTCTGCCTACTGATATCGGCATCGTAGTAAACGACTTCCTGATGGAGAACTTCCCGAACATCATGAACTACAACTTTACGGCAGACGTAGAGAAGAAGTTTGATGATATTGCAGAAGGAAAGACCGAATGGACCAACTGGATGAAGGATTTCGACAAGGGCTTTGAGCCTGAAGTTAAGGAAGTCCTGGAAGCCCGCAACCAGCACAAAGCCGGCGAGCGCAATCTCGGAAATGATCCAAAGACAGGAAAGCCAGTATTCGTCAAGATTGGCCGTTTTGGGCCTGTGGTACAGATTGGTTCTGCCGAGGATAAGGACAAGCCTCAGTTTGCCCAGTTGCCATCAGACAAGAGCATCGAAACCATCACCCTGGAAGAGGCTTTGGAACTCTTCAAGCTGCCAAGAGAACTCGGTGATTATGAAGGCATTACTGTTACAGTTGGTTCTGGCCGCTACGGCCCTTACATTCTCCATAACCGCAAGTATGTTTCTATTCCAAAGGAGGATGATCCGCTGACCATCACCCTGGATAGAGCCATCGAGCTGATCAAGGAAAAGCGCGAAGCCGAAGAGAAGCGTCATCTCAAAGTCTTCGATGAGGACGATAAGATGGAAATTCTCAATGGTAAGTATGGTCCATACATTGCTTACGACGGCAAGAATTACCGCATTCCAAAGGCAAAACATGAGAGTGCAGAGGAGCTTACATACGAGGAGTGTATGGAAATTATCAAAGCTGCTCCAGAACCAAAGGCTAGAGGCAGAAAGAAATCATAAACATGCCTCATTGACATAGAAACAGAAGAAAATGAAGTCAATCATCATCATAGGATACATGGGCGCCGGCAAGACAACGGTCGGCAAAGCCCTCGCCAAAGACCTTGGCGTTATGTTCTACGATCTCGACTGGTATATCGAGAGCCGAATGCGCAAGACCGTTAAACAGATCTTCGACGAAGTTGGAGAAGAGGGATTTCGCAAGATAGAGCACAATATGCTACACGAAGTGGCAGAGTTTGAAAATGTAGTGGTAAGTTGCGGAGGAGGAACACCATGTTTCTTCGACAATATGGACTACATGAACCAACTTGGCGAAACGTTTTACCTGAAGGCATCTCCAGAAACCCTTCACGCTCATCTGAAGATGGGCAAAGGCGTACGCCCTCTGCTGCTCAACAAAACACCGGAAGAGGTAGACAAGTTTATCCATGAGCAGCTGAAACTTCGAGAGCCTTACTACGAGAAGGCAAAACACATCATCGATATCAACGTGATGGACAATTATGATAAAATCAACGCTATTGTTCAGCAGATCAGAGACCTGCTGAACATATAGCCGTATCTAATAAAGTAATATATAATAAAGGTAACAAACAATACTGATTTCCAGCAAGCAAGATTAGAAAATGAAGAAATGGACTATTGAAGACTCGAAGGAGCTCTACAACATCTGTGGTTGGGGTACTTCTTACTTTGGCATCAACGACAAGGGTGATGTCTATGTAACTCCATGCAAGGACAACACGCAGATAGACCTGCGCGACATCATGGACGAGTTGGCATTACGCGACATCAACGCTCCCGTACTGCTCCGTTTCCCAGACATCCTCGACAACCGCATCGAGAAGACAGCCAGCTGTTTTCAAAAGGCAAAGGAAGAGTATGGATACAAGGGAGAAAACTTTGTCATCTATCCTATTAAGGTGAACCAGATGCAGCCGGTCGTTGAGGAGATTATCTCTCACGGCAAGAAGTTCAACCTCGGACTGGAGGCTGGCTCTAAGCCTGAACTCCACGCCGTCATCGCCGTACAGGCACAGAGCGACTCGCTCATCATCTGTAACGGCTACAAGGACGAGAGCTACATCGAACTTGCCTTGCTGGCTCAGAAGATGGGCAAGCGCATCTTTATCGTAGTAGAAAAGCTCAATGAGCTGGATATCATCGAAAAGGTAGCCAAAAAGCTCAACGTAAAGCCAAACATAGGTATCCGCATCAAACTGGCTTCTTCAGGTTCAGGCAAATGGGCTGAAAGCGGCGGAGATGCATCTAAGTTCGGCTTGACCAGCGCAGAACTGCTCACAGCCCTCAAGAAGATAGACGAGATGGGATTCCACGACTGTCTGCGCCTTATCCACTTCCATATCGGAAGTCAGATTACCAAGATTCGCCGCATTCAGACTGCTCTCCGTGAGGCAGCCCAGTTCTATATTAGTCTCCACAAGATGGGCTACAATGTAGATTTCGTAGATTGCGGTGGCGGACTCGGTGTAGATTACGACGGCACCCGCTCTTCAAGCAGCGAGAGTTCCGTAAACTACTCTATCCAGGAGTATGTAAACGACTGTGTCTATACATTCGTAGATGCAGCCAACAAGAGCAATATCGAGCACCCTAACCTCATCACCGAGAGCGGCCGCTCGCTCTCTGCCCATCACTCAGTCTTGGTTATCGATGTCTTGGAGACAGCTTCCCTGCCAGAAATGCCAGAGGAGTTTGAGGCGAAGGAGACCGACCACCAGCTGGTGAAGGATCTTTATGAGATATGGGACAACCTGAATCCTCGCAACATGCTGGAAGACTGGCATGATGCCGAGCAGATTCGCGAAGAGGCCTTGCAGCTCTTCTCTCACGGCATCGTAGATCTGAAGACCCGTGCAGAGATTGAGGCAATGTACTGGAGCGTGTGCCATGAGATCAACAATCTTGCCAAACACATGAAGCATGTACCTGAGGAGCTCAGAGGATTGGATAAAATTCTTGCCGACAAGTATTTCTGCAACTTTTCTCTGTTCCAGAGCCTGCCAGACAGTTGGGCAATAGACCAACTCTTCCCTATCATGCCTATCCAGCGTCTGAACGAGCGTCCTACCCGCAACGCTACCTTGCAGGACATCACCTGCGACAGCGACGGAAAGATTGCCAACTTCGTTACCGACGGACATATCGGCAACGTTCTTCCTCTTCATCCATTGAAGAAGAACGAGCCATATTATCTCGGTGTATTCCTCGTTGGTGCCTACCAGGAGATTCTGGGCGACATGCACAATCTCTTCGGTGACACCAATGCTGCCCACATCTCTGTAAAGGACGGCAAATATTGCATCGACCAGATATTCGATGGCGAGACCGTAGAGGAGGTATTGGATTACGTACAGTACAATCCGAAGAAACTCGTCCGCCAGTTGGAGCAGTGGGTGACCAAGAGTGTGAAGGAAGGCAAGATTTCGCTCGATGAAGGCAAGGAATTCCTGGGCACCTATCGCAATGGCCTCTTCGGATACACTTATCTTCAGTAAGAATTAACTGTTGATAGTTAATAGTTTACAGCAAGATTGCCCTATAAACTATTAACTATAAACTATAAACTAAACTTAAAGATGGAAAAAGTAACAGTAGTAAAGGTAGGCGGTGCCATCGTTGAAGACAGCGAGCAGCTGGCACAGCTCTTGAAGGATTTCGCAGCCATTCCTGGCAAGAAAGTATTGGTACATGGCGGTGGCCGCCGTGCCACTAAGGTAGCCGCAGCCCTCGGCATCGAGAGCAAGATGGTGAACGGCCGCCGCATCACCGATGCAGACATGCTGGAAGTGGTAACCATGGTTTATGGCGGTCTGGTCAACAAGAACCTGGTTGCCAAGCTCCAGGCTAACGGCGTGAATGCTCTCGGTCTGACCGGTGCTGATATGGACGTAATCCACAGTCACAAACGCCCGTTGAAGGACGGCATCGACTTCGGATTCGTAGGCGATGTAGAGCGTGCCAACGGCAAGATGCTCC
>JAJXAL010000236.1:0-1681 GCA_021628325.1 Segatella copri
CTCCCCAAAAACTCTTTTCCACCTTATAGGCACCATAGCCAATGTTCCAATTGCCCGTCATGTACCGAATTTCTGCTCCATAACTGAAGTAATTGAACTCGTGGGAATAATCCAAACCCTTTGTCTTGACATTCTGATACTCGCACATAAGGTTCAAATCCAGATGATCCTTGATGAGGTGAACTTCAGGAGTCAACAGCAGGTGCTTGTAATCATGACTCTTCTGATTCTCCGGTTTGCTCACAAAGAGATAAGAGCCATCCTCCCGCTTTTCGGGCAAGATAGAAGTAGCTATAGGCTTGTCGTAATACGTCCAGTTTCCCTCCAGGTACACAGACATCAGCGGAATGTTCCAGGAAGCCGACAAGGTATTGTTGTAGCCGGTAAATGGCTTCAGACCGCTATTGCCGTCACGCGCCTCAAAGCTGTTGGAATATTGGCGCAACTCGCTCAAGTCGGAAAGGCTTGGGATGTCTGACGTGATTTTGCTGCTCCATTTAAAACTCAGACGGTCGCTAGCCTTTGCCTGTAAAGTTACCTGTGGTCGAAACAGCCATTTGCTGTATCCGTTCTCCCCCTGATGGATGGAAGACCTGGTTGCACCAACTCCCACCTGATAACTGAACCACTTCTGCTGTCCCTGTAGCTGGGTGAAAAGATAGAGATTGCTGTACTTCAATTCCGTATCAGCATTACTGCTTCCCACATAGATGTTATCTGTGTGGCTGATATTATATTGTCCACCTACCGATAAAGCCATCTGTTTCCAGTTCTTGCTGTATGTTCCTTCACCAATAAGAGAGCGCTTTCTACCAGTTGCATCATAACTGTAATCGGTCAGCGGAGCGTTCTTTACAGATTCATCCGGCGATTTGTTGAACGTATATTCCCTCATACGATACTGGTAATCTGTGCCGATGTAAGTACCCACCAGGTTCAGAGCCAGGTTCTGGTCATGGGGCATGTTGAGCGAATAATAAATGTCCAGAGATGGAATCTGCTCCAGCATTTTTCTGTTGTTTTGCAGATATTGATTTGCCTTGCCGCTTTCCTGATAAAGCTGGTTCATGCCTCTCACAGGACTGTTGTGATTGTAGAAATTCAACCGTACATTCAATGTATATTTGTCTGGCTCACTAAGATTATAACCCAACTGTACATTATTGGTGGTGTATAGGAACGGAGAATCATAACCTAAATAATTGCGATGTAGAGTTTCTCCTGTGGGCAGATGATAAGTACCGAGACTCTCATAGCTTCGTTCCTCTACCGAGCGATAGGAGAAACTGTAGTTGATGCTGAATTCCGATTTCTTCACATTGTATTTGAAATAACCGTCGCTATTATTGAAACCAGCCTTGGTGCCTTGCATCGTAGAAACTCCACCCACATAACCGGCATAGCGTCGGCGGACCTGGTAGTTGATGACTGCATCCAGATTGCTGTCTCCATATTTGAGTCCTGGAACATTGATGAATTCCACCTTTGTAACTTCATCCGGCTGCAAAGCCAATACATCTTGCATGCTAGCCTTGACATCGTTGATGCGTATTTGCACATCTCCGCCCTTTAATGACAGAACTTTGCGTTCTGCTCGATTTACGATAATGGTAGGCAAAGACAAGTTGTCCAACAGATCATAACCATTGGAAGCCGTTTTCACCTGCTCTTTTGTAGGGAA
>JAJXAL010000123.1:0-10666 GCA_021628325.1 Segatella copri
AAAAGTAGTATCTTTGCACCGTAATTGCATTTTAACTATAAGACGACAATGAAAATAACAATTATCGGAGCAGGTGCTATGGGCGGTGCCATGGCTGAAGGACTCTTGCAGAGCGAGAAGTTCACTCCATCAGATATTACGGTATCTGACCATAACCAACCAGTATTGGATCACTTCGCAAGCGAAGGAGCCAGCGTAACCCTCGACAACCAGTTGGCTTGCCATGGCGCAGACATCGTATGCGTGGTAGTAAAGCCATGGTGCGTGGAGAAGACATTGAAGGGAATCAAGGATGCACTCAACTACAAGAGTCAGAAACTCGTAGTGGTAGCAGCCGGTGTGCCATCAGCCAACATCAAGGAGTGGCTGGACAAGGATGGCATCACCCCAACCTTCTTCCTCGTGATGCCAAACATCGCCATCGCCTACAAGCAGTCGATGACCTTCATCACTCCTGTAGATGCATCTGCTACAGAAATCCAGCAGATTACAGAAATCTTCGATGAATTGGGCGAAAGCCTCATCATGGAAGAACGCCTCTTCCCAGCAGCTACCGCTATGTCGTGTGCCATCGCTTACGCCATGCGCTATGTAAGAGCCAATGTAGAAGGCGGCGTAGAGATGGGCTTCAAGGCAAAGGATGCCCAAAAGATTGTCTTGCAGACCATCAAGGGTGCCGTAGAACTGCTTCAGGAAACTGGCGAACACCCAGAGGCTGCCATTGATAAAGTAACAACTCCTGGCGGCTGCACCATCAAGGGCCTCAACACCATGGAACAGGGCGGCTTTACCAGCGCAGTAATCAATGGTTTATTGGCAGGAAAGAAATAAGAAAATGATACAATGAATGCTGCACAGATTACTTTATTTGTGCAGCATTTTCGTTTTTATAAGCACAAAGAGTTATAAAAACGTAAGTTTTTTGAGCCGTTTTAAATATTTTTCGTATCTTTGCGCTTACATTTCGAAATTGCCCATCAGCAACTGTTCGATGTATTATCAAAGCAAACAATAAAAAGAATATTTTATGGACGAAGCAATCAAACAAATCGGTGAAAGGCTGAAAGGTCTCCGCGAGGTTCTCAATATTCCTGCCGAGGAAATTGCAGAACTGTGCGAAATCAGTCTTGATCATTACCTCAAGATAGAATCCGGTGAGGCGGATCCTTCTGTTTATCGCCTGTCAAAAATCTCTAAGCGATACGGCATCGACCTCGACGTATTGCTCTTCGGCGAGGAACCTCGCATGAAAGGATACTACGTTACCCGCAAGGGACAGGGACCGGAGATTGACCGCAACAACCAGTATAAATACCAGAGCCTTGCCGTAGGATTCAAGGATAGAAAGGTGAATCCGTTCATGGTACAGGTGGATCCGTTGCCAGGCGACAAGAAGCCAAACAAGAACGGACACGACGGACAGGAATATGATTATGTGATTGAGGGACAGCTCGAAGTAACCATCGAAGAAAAGGTGATGGTGCTGAACCCAGGCGACAGCATCTACTTCGACAGTAGAAAGTCGCATTGTTTCCGCTCACTCAACAATGAGCCTGCCAAGTTCCTTTGTATAATTATCTAGAAGAGTAACTATGATCGAGAGATTTCTAAAACAGACAAAATTCACTTCAGAGCAAGACTTCAAGGAGCATCTGGAGTTTATCATACCAGAAGATTTCAACTTTGCCTACGACGTGATGGACGAATGGGCAAAGAGCAAACCAGACCACGTGGCGCTGCTTTGGGCAAGTGAACGTGGCGAAGAAATCCGTTTTACATACAAGGACCTGAAGGAGCAGAGCGACAAGGCTGCCGCTTACTTCCAGAGTCTCGGCATCGGTCACGATGATAAGGTGATGCTGATTCTGAAGCGTCACTATCAGTGGTGGCTTGCCATGCTCGGTCTCCACAAGTTGGGTGCCGTAGCCATCCCTGCTACCCACATGCTTACCAAGCACGACATCGTTTACCGCAACAATGCAGCAAGCGTGAAGGCTATCATCTGCTGCGGCGATGATTACGTGGTAGAGCAGGTTAATCAGGCAATGCCAGAGAGTCCGACTGTCAAGACATTGATTAGTATCGGTCCGGATATCCCTGAAGGTTTCCACGACTGGATGAAGGAATGGAACGAATGTGCTCCTTTTGTTCGCCCAGAACATGTAAACTCTAATGAGGATACCCTGCTGATGTACTTCACATCGGGAACCACTGGCGAGCCAAAGATGGTGGCACACGATCACCTCTATGCCCTCGGTCATCTGACCACGGGTGTATATTGGCACAATCTCCACGAGAATTCCATCCATCTTACCGTAGCCGATACCGGTTGGGGTAAGGCTGTATGGGGCAAGCTCTACGGACAATGGTTTGCCGGAGCCACCGTCTTCGTCTTCGATCACGAGAAGTTTACGGCTGATAAGATCATGCGCCAGATTGAGAAGTATCATATCACCTCTTTCTGTGCCCCTCCTACCATCTACCGCTTCATGATTCAGGAAGATTTCTCCAAGTATGACCTCAGCAGTCTTGAATACTGCACAACAGCGGGTGAGGCAATGAACCCATCCGTGGCAGAGACCTTCCAGAAGCTAACTGGTGTTCAGATTTACGAGGGCTTCGGACAGACCGAGACCACCATGACATTGGGAACCTTCCCTTGGATCAAGCCAAAGCCAGGAAGCATGGGCAAGCCAAACCCACAATATGATGTTCACATCCTTCGCCCAGACATGACGGAATGCGAAGATGGTGAAAAGGGCGAGATTTGCATCCGCATCGGCGATGACAAGCCTATCGGTCTCTTCAAATATTACTATCGCGATGAAAAGCAGACCAAATCGGTTTGGCACGATGGTTTCTATCATACAGGCGATATGGCCTGGCGTGATGAGGAAGGCTACTTCTGGTTTGAGGGCAGAATCGACGACGTGATCAAGAGTTCGGGTTACCGTATCGGTCCTTTTGAGGTAGAGAATGCCCTGATGACTCACCCTGCCGTAGTAGAGTGCGCCATCACCGGTGTGCCAGACCCAATCCGCGGTATGGTTGTTAAGGCAACCGTCGTACTGAAGGATGAATACAAGAGTATGGCGGGTCCAGATCTCGTCAAGAAGCTGCAGGATCATGTAAAGCATGAGACTGCCCCTTATAAATATCCTCGCATCATCGAATTCGTAGATGAACTGCCAAAGACCATCTCGGGCAAGATTCGAAGAGTAGAGATTCGGGAAAAAGACAATAAAAAGAAATAATGATTGAAGGGGCAAGGAATTTGAAACAACAGATTCCTTGCTCCAAATAAATATCGGCATAAAATGGGAAAAAGAATCGTAGTAAAGGTGGGCAGCAACGTGCTGACCCGAGAAGACGGAAAACTGGATGTAACGAGAATGTCGGCGATTGTGGATCAGATTGTCTGGCTCAGAAAACACGACTATGAGGTGATTCTGGTTTCTTCTGGAGCCGTGGCTGCCGGAAGAGCCGAACTGCATGTTGACCATCATTTGGACAACGTGGAGCAACGCCAGCTGTTCTCTGCCATCGGACAGGTGAAACTCGTAGGTCTCTATTACAACCTTTTCCGTGAATATAAGATAAAGATTGGTCAGGTATTGACCATGAAGGAGAATTTCGGTGCCGAGGAGCAGTATAAGAACCAGGAGGCCTGCATGCAGGTGATGCTGGAAAACAACGTGCTCCCTATCGTCAACGAGAACGATACCGTGTGCATCACCGAGCTGATGTTTACGGATAACGATGAGTTGTCTGGCTTGATTGCCAAGATGATGAATGCCGACACCTTGATTCTATTAAGTAATGTGGATGGCATCTACAATGGCGACCCAAGCGAGCCTACCACCCGCATCATCCCATCGGTTTATTACGACCGTGACATCAGTGAGTACATCCTTGCCAGCAAGAGCAGTCACGGCAGAGGCGGCATGACATCGAAAGTAAAGACCGCTCACGACGTAGCCAATGCCGGCATCAAGGTGATCATCGCCAACGGCAATACGCCAAACATCCTCATCAATCTGAAGGAGCATCCGATGGAGACCCTTCATACTGAGTTTGTGGCAAGACCGCTAAACAAGTAAAATCATTAGGGATAAGAAATACAGAAACCTAAAAAAGCAGCAAGCCTATTATAGACTTTGCTGCTTTTCGTTTTTATTATGAATAGTTGATACGTTATTCTAATACCAATACGTGGCTCGTTCCATCTGTCTGGCTGAATACATTCAAGCCGACTTTCATCAGATAGTCACCACTGTACTGCTTGCCATTGCACTCCAAATCAGATTCCTTGCCAGGCATCAGATTAGTCTCCTTTACGGTATAAACCTTATCGGCATCCAATCCCTGCATCTTCACATTCATCACAGGCTCCTTGTAGCGTGGATGCAAGTCGTAAGCAAAGAGAACGGCACGCTGCTTGTCCTTACTTACATAGTTAATGGCACAGTGGTTGCCTTCGTATGGAGAAACCAGGCGATACTGGTCGCCATCAAGAATCATCGGCTTCATGCTATCGTAGTTCTTTACAGCATTCTGCACAAACTTGTAGTCATCACCAGAAAGCGACTTGAGGTCGATATCAAAGCCCAACTTACATGAACTGCAAACATCGGTGCGGAACTTCACACTGGTATTCTTGTTCCAGTTAGTTACATGCGAACCCATGGTCTTGGCTGGGAAGAACTTTGACAGGCTCCACTGGATGTAGAGGCGCTCGTATGGATCCGTATCGTCAGAACACCAGAACTCAGTGAAATACTTAAGCATCTCATAATCCATTCTGCCGCCACCGCCAGAACAAAGCATCATCGGCAACTTAGGATACTTCTTATGAATACGGGTAAGCACCTTGTAGATACCACGCACATGATCGATATAGAAATTACCCTGATTCTCCTTATGATATGGAGAATAGATATTGGTAATCACACTGTTGCAGTCCCACTTGAAGTAAGCCACATCCGGATTCTCCGTCATGATGCGATCCACGATGCCGAACACATAATCCTGTACCTTAGGATTACTGATATCAAGCACCAGCTGGTTGCGATAATAATAAGTATCACGCTTTGGCTGCATAATCACCCAGTCGGGATGCTTCTCAAAGAGTTCACTCTTAGGATTCACCATCTCAGGCTCAATCCAAATACCAAACTTTACACCAGCCTTTTTGGCATCTCTTACCAATCCAGGTATTCCATCAGGCAGCTTGCTCTTGGTAGCCTCCCAGTCGCCGAGACCTGCATGGTCGTCCTTACGAGGATACTTGTTGGCAAACCAACCATCATCAAGCAAGAACATATCTACACCCAGGTCCTTGGCATCCTTCATCAACTCAGCAAGACTCTGCTGGTTGAAGTCGAAGCCTGTATTCTCCCAGTTGTTCAAGAGCGTAAGGCGATCTTCCATACCCATGTTTACCTGATACTGGCGAGCCCAATTGTGCAAATTACGGGAAGCCTCACCAATACCATTATCGCTCATGGCAAAGATAAACTCAGGGGTAGTGAACGTCTCACCAGCCTTCAGTTTATAATTAGAGGCGTATGGATTGATGGCAGGAATAACACGAAGAGCTCCCACGTTATCTACCTCGAAGGTAAAGCGGAAGTTGCCAGGCCATCCGATGGTTCCAAGCATCACCTTGCCCTCATTCTCCTTGGCTGGCTCATCGAATCCCAGTTCAAAGAACGGCTCCTCATGCATGGCTGCACGAGTACCCAACTTGGTATCAACAATTTTCTTACCAGCAGTCAACTGGCAAGTCTCAGGCTGTCCTTCTTTAGCCCAGTCGCTATGATAATTGGTAACGAAATACTTGTTTGCCTTGAAATAAAGCATTGTTGAGCTATATCTCCAAAGCGTAACCGGAGCTTTCTCCTTATGAGAAATTTCGCTCCACGCCTTGATGACGTTCTCCTTAGGATAAGCTGCATAGTGGAGCTTCACGGTCAGCGGATACACCTTGTCCTTAAGCGTGATAATGGTCTCAACACCTCCACTGATAGCCTTTTCTTCAGAAGACTGATAATACAAATAGGTAGTCATATTACCATCTGCATGGGTCACTGCCACTGCCGGCTCGAAGAAATCTTCAGCACCAGAGGTTGCATAAACCTCATGACCTCGCTGGCAGACGGAACCATCAGAGGCTGCATATACATCCCACTTCAGATGATTGTAATCTGAAGGATTCTTCAACTTGTCACCCAGATACACTTGGTAGAGGCGACCCTTAGGAGAAACCTGCATCACGAGGTCGGTCTTATCGGTTGACACTCTGATGATCTTTTGAGCAGATGCCATGATAGATGTCATGCACATCGCTGCGATAATCATAAATACCTTTTTCATCGTTCTTTGGTTTTTATGTGATTGCTTTGTTATAATTAAACGCTATAATTCTTTCGTTATTATCTTAGAATTTGATTCCTGCAGAGAATTCCACCGTGAACGGACGGAGATAGCTACCACTCATGTACTTGCCGTCATATTTGCCAGCTTCCTGCTTGGTAATCAGCTCAGAGCCGCTAATGGTACCCTTGGCACCCTTCTCGTTAAAGATATTGATGACACTCACGCCAAGGCTCAGTTTCTTGTTCACATTCCAGTTGATTCCGCCGAAAGTCTCCCAGTGACCATTGAAGTAGAGTGCCTCCTGAAGGTTGGCATAGGTCTTACCGAAGTAACGGAAGCTCAACCAGGCATTCAGATTCTTGGTGATATCATACTTAGGGTCCAACTCTATAAGAACCTGAGGAATCTCCTTGACAATCATGTTATTGGCATTCACACCCATAGACTGACCGTCACTGAACGTTACGCTCGCATTATAGTTCTTATACACCGGCTTCTGATAAGTGAAGAGAGCATGCATGTGGAAGTTCTTGAACGGATTGATTTCTGCCGAAGTTGTCCAACCCAAAGTCTGGATGTTATAGATGAGCAACACGGTCTTGCCCTCTGTAGTACCAGGCTTGGTAAGATTCTGCTGGTCGATATTATTCGACTTTGAAATGTAGGTCACCATTGAAGAAAGGTCAATCCAATCATTCTTGTAGAAAATACCACCACGAATCAGTGGGATGGTTACTCGCTTATACTGCTCCTCGGTAGGTCCTGTTCCTGCATACTCGCTGATGCGTGGGAAACGGGTGGCGATGGTAGCATCGGCAGTCAAACCAAACTGGCGGGTAAGGTTATACGTCAACTGCAAGGTGGCTGCATAATTCAATTTATCCTTGGTTACGTTCTTTGCTTCGATGCTGTGCTCGGTAGCAACAACAGAACCATCAGCAGCAGTGGCGTATGTTTTATAGTTACCCATGTGGAATCCTGAGAAACGTGGAGTAGAAATCTGCTCGGCAGACATGCGGTAGTACTCCAATCTACCACCATAGAACACCTTGAACTTAGGAGTTACCTTCCATTCGTCGGTAAAGTAGAGTGCCAACTTGTTCTCTGAACCCTTGGTGTATTCTGGACTCAACTCATTATAACCGAAAGTCTCAGAACGATGAGCTGTCTGCGTAGGATCAAGGGGATTGACATAAATCCGGCTCAATGTGCGTGGATAAGCTTCTACGGTGCCTGCCCACTGGAACGAAGACGAATAGTAATTGAGATGGTAATACCACTCGTTCAAACCAATCATTAACTTATGGTTGTTCAACTGCTTGGAGATTTCGGTAGTCAAAAGCGCATTGCTCACCTTACCAACATGCAACCAGGTGCGACGGCCTTCTATATAGCCACTGTAGGCAGACCCATCAGAAAGCTGATAGCCATCAGCCTCGCTCACCTGAGAGATGGTACTTCCTCCGTAATCCACATAATTGGCACGTGGAGCATTCATATACTTGGCGTTGAATTTCCACAACCATCCATTATCAAACTGATACTGGCTGATGAGGGCAATTTCGTTGGCATGATTCTCACTGCCATCGCTCATATTCCATGTCTCCATCTTTCCTGACTTTGTATTCAAGTATTGGAAAGAACCTTGACGCTGCACGTATGAGTCCATACCAGGGTCAAAGCCATCAATCTTCTTGATACTTCCGTCGCCAGAATAGATAAATGGGGCTGCATTGGCAAAATTGCCAGGGTTCTTGCTGTTGGAATACTTATATAATAAGGAGACACGTCCCTTTCCTTCATTCAAGATGCGAGTGATACCGAAATGATAAAGTTGGGTACGGTCGGCATAATCAGTAAAGCGAAGCTTGAAACTACCTGGATCGAAATTCTGATACATACTGGCAGTATAAAGCCAATTGTCACCGATTCCACCAGACAGGTTGAGGTCTACATTCTGCATACCAAAATGGTTTGCCTTATAGTTGAGCTTGCCCTTGAACTCTTTCTGGCCCAACTCGCTGAAAGAAGAAACTGCGTACGCAATATTACCAGTAGCAATGGCAGACTCAGATGGAGTCATCAAGTCGGTACCTTTCAGTGAGGCATCGCTTCGCCAATGGGCAGAGAGTTTGTGTACGGAAGAAGAGTAAACGGCAGGAAGACCGTTCTCATATACGGTTACATCCTCGCTTGGCAATCCTATCTGGATTTCACGAGGCTTGTTGGCATCAGATGCGTTGAGCATCACATTACGCTCTTCCTTTTTCTCCTTGTTTTCAGAATCGTCAGAAGGAAGTGCATACACTTGGCTTGCAGCAGACATCGCTATCAAAGCCATAGAAAATGTACGGATTCTTAAGTTCATAATCTTACAGTTGTTTATTCTTAGTTTTACATGATTTCACTTGCTACCGAATGCGATTCGATTGCGGTTGCAAAGTTAAGGAGATTTTTCAGACATTGGCATCATGTGTAGGTTATGAGTAGATAAATATCAGGTTTATTAAGTCTATAACCTTCTAATAATCAAGCTATCAAAGATATTAATACTTTTTAATAGAGTAGATGGTAAAAAGAGAGATAAATGTAGTATCTTTGCAGAAAAATACAATTATAAGGCACTCTAATAGCCTATCAGATAGTAACAATAACAATTAAAAAGATAGTTATGAAAGTAGTATTGTGGTTCTTAATGATGTTTATGCCATTAATGGCAAATGCTTCTTCCGTAAACGAGGAACAGCTGTTCCATCGTTTAGACAGTTACATCGCTCAGCGAAGCAAGTTTACCCAAAGAAAAGAAGCGAAACTGCTAAGACTCAAAAAGCAACTATACACAACTTCCGACAAGCGCAGCCAGCTTAGGCTCTATAACCAGATCTACAGGGAGTATTATACCTATCGTTACGACTCTGCCATGACCTATGCCAAGAAGGGCTACCAGCTGGCAGTACAACTTCAGGATGATTATTTCATCAACCTGAACAAAATCAATCGTGCGGCAGTGCTGTCAACAGGCGGTTTCTACAGCCAGGCAGAAGACTTAATGCTAGCAATGGATGTGGAGAAAATGTCACCTAAATTATTGCAATACTATTATTATACCTTGACTTGGGTATATAACTACTGGGAAACTTTCTGCAACAAGTCGGAGTTTCAAGAAGGATTAGAAGCCAAGAAACGTTTTTATTTAGGCAAGACTCTTGAGCATATCGGCAACAAGGAATCCGCTCTTTATTACTATCTGTCAGGAGAGTTTGAATATCTTAAGCAGCGTACAAGCAAAAAAACACTTCAGTTCTACATGAAGGCGCTTTCTGCCTGTCCCCTGAACAGCCGTGTGTATGCCTCATCGGCTTATTGCATAGCCCGCTATTATTATGATACCGACCAAAAGGATTTATACGAAAAGTATATTGTAGAAGCAGCTATTTCAGACCAGATATGTCCCTTGAAGGAGAATCTGGCCCTTCAGGAGTTTTCCACCTATCTATATAATAAGGATGCCTCCTATGCAAAGAGGGTCGCCAAATACCTCTATTGCTCCATGGAGGATGCACAATTCTACAACAACCGTCTCCGCATGGTTGAGATTTCACGCATACTTCCCCTTATCACAGAAACGAACCATCAGGCAGAAGTACGCAAGAATCGCATCGTAACAGCATCTCTCGTCATCGTGAGTATCCTGTCGCTAGGATTCCTTGCCATGGCTTTCTTTGCGTTCAAGATGAACAAGCGCCTAGCCAAGAGCCGTAGGGAGATAAAAAGCCAAAATACACTCTTGGGCGAACTGAACCAGAAGCTGCTCAACACCAATAAACGAAGAGAGACCTATATGCATTTATTTATGGACATCAGTGCCGTATATATCAAGAAACTGGATGATTATCGCAAATTGGTAAGCCGCAAAATCAAGGCAAAGCAAACTGCCGATCTTCTGACTGCCATCAACAGCTACAAGCTGGCAGAAGAAGAGGCAGCCAACTTCTATATTCGCTTCGACAAGGCATTCATTGACTTGTATCCGAATTTCGTGGAAGAGTTCAACCAACTGCTGTTGCCAGAAAAACAGATAGTTCTCCCTGCCCCTAACAGTCTCACCAAGGAACTGCGTATCTATGCACTGATGCGACTGGGAATTACGGATGGACAGGAACTGGCCACCCTCCTGTTCTATTCTACGCAAACCATCTATAATTACAAGGCAGCCATCAGAAAGCGAGCCAAAGACCTCACCACTTTTGATGCAGCCATCAACCGACTATGCAATGTGATAGGCTAA
>JAJXAL010000124.1:0-10662 GCA_021628325.1 Segatella copri
AGAATCATTAAAAGAGCTTTTTTTGCCATAATTACATAAAATAATTTAAATTCGACTTTCAGTGTGCAAAGTTACAACAAAATAGGTGAAGGACAAAATAAATTAAGATAAAAAAACTTCCACCTTTCTAAAAAGATGAAAGTTGATAACAAGATCAACAGGTTCGCAGGATATATCCCTTCTTGATGACAGCTTCGATACTTACCTTTTCATCCAGGTTCAATGCCCGGCGAAGATAGGTAATCTGCACGTTCAGGGCAAGGGAATTGGAGTATGAATCATCACCCCATACTTCATTCAGTATGAAATCCCGCTCTACAAGCTGGTTCTGGTTCTCGGCAAGAAGCTTCAGAATTTCAGCTTGACGAGATGTGATGACTACTCTGAAATTACCACATAGCAGTTCATTCTGCGCATAGTAGAAAGCAATGGAACCGATAAAAACAGCAGATTCTTCACCTTTGTCGTCTTCTTTCGGTTGCTTCAACTCATAAATCATATTCTTCAGAAACTCATGGCGAATGCCATCAATGCGTTTCTGGAAGACTATGGTCTTCACCAGATAATACAGACATCCTATCAATATGAAAAAGAGAAAGATGCTTCCTATCAATTGCCACATCATGGCTTTGAGCGTTCGAGTAATAGGAATGGGCACCTGAAAAGAAATACCTTGGCGAAACATTGGGTTCGTCTGATACTTTACCGTCACCACACGTGACCATCTGCCTTCGACATCATATTTTGCATTCAGGAAGACAGTCTTGTAATCCAGATGGCGAAAAAAGGATATCTTCCCATATCCCTTATCATCCAGTAATCTTTGATAAGAAGCCAACGAGGGATGCTTACCTATATAAGCCAGATATCTGCTGATGATGAGATAAGCATCATCACCCGTAAGATCAGGATCATTCAAACGGACAAGAAAGCGGTGATTGTTCCAAAAAGAAAGCGTAGTACGGCTACATCCCTTCTTCATATCATATTCAGATTCTATCTTAAGCATAACCGTATCTCTTCTACCTTTCGTAGATGAATTCTCCTGCAACTTTTTTCTATTCTTCAAATCTTGCGCTAACACTTCATCACAATCCTTCTTGAATTGCTCTACCTGCTGGTCTAAGCTATATTGACATTGAAGATGGAGCCAATATGCCTGCGTGCAGAACAACAATGCGATTGCTACTCCACATACCATCCATACTATTTTCAGCTTACTGTTACTGTTCATACTTTTCTGATCTTTTGAATTTGACAGCAAAGTTACTGAAAAATCCGTAAACAAAGGCAAGAGTAATAAAATAATAATAGACAAAAAAAAGCAAAAATAATAACTCAGTAACAGAAATCATCGATTTCATCGGATGATCTCAGTACCTTTGCATCACAAAAACGAATGAAACAGATAAAATAATGAATAATAGACGAAGATTATGAAAAAGGTATTATTAATAGCATTGCTTGCATTATATGCATGCATGCTCCAAGCTCAAACAGTAAACCTGTTCGATGAATCAAGCATTGGCATGGGAGATTCCATTGATCAGGTAAAGTATCAGGTAGTATATGATGCCGAGTATATTTACGAAAAGAAATATACCAAGACCGACACCATCATTGGCCGCATCGAAGAGAAAATGCTCTTGCAGATTGGCAACAAGTATTCCGCATTCTACAGTTATCCGATATTCCAAAGAGACTCTATCATCTCCGCAAATATGGCAAAAGGAATACCTGTCAATTTCTCCGGTAATGGCGGACAGATTAATTGGAAAGTATATAAGAACTATCCAGAACAGGGCAAGACTGCCTATCTCGATTTCTTTGCTGCTGACAGATATTTGTGCATTGAACCGATGGAACAGATAGACTGGCAACTCACAGACAGTATCGATTCCATCTGCGGTTACGAGTGCCACCAGGCTATTGCCAAGTTTAAGGGTAGAACATGGATTGCATGGTACACGGAAGACATCCCTATTGACAATGGTCCCTGGAAACTGAGCGGACTGCCGGGATTGATACTCAAGGCTCACGACTCCGAGAACGATTATGGATTTACGGCTGTAGGACTCACAACAGGCAAAGGCTCCATACCTATCTATTATAAAGGTAAGACTTTCGAGCCTATCGACCGCAAATCATTGACCTCCATTTACAAAAAATACTATGCCGATCCAATCGGTTATCTGCTTCAAGATGCCAAGTATGCTGCAATTGTAAAGATCAAGGATGAAAAAGGAAATATCCTGAAGCATTCCAAGCGTGCTGAGCCATACAATCCGATTGAAAGATAATTAGCAGTTTACATTTTTGCCAGACAAGCGTCTTAAAGACATTAGCGAGATAAGTGTCTAAGGTAAAATAGAAAAGAGAGAAAAAAGATGAAGAAAATAATAGTTCTTTTCACTATTCTGTTCGTGGCGTGCCATGCGTTTGCCCAAGAGAAGATTAGCGGTTATGTAGAAGATTCATTGACCCATAACCGTCTAGCCAACGTCTCCATCACACTGCTCCGCAATGGCAAACCTTTGAAGTTTACAAGAACAAAGGAGGACGGAACCTTCGTGCTACCTATCACCGAAAAGCAAGCCAACGACAAACTGCAGGCCACGTTTATGGGGTATAAAAAGACAAAAACATCGATTTCATCGGGAAAAGAAACCATCATCAGTATGGCTTCAACAGCTTTTGTCTTGAAGGAAGTACAAGTAAAAGGCTCTCGCATCACAGGTCGAGACACCATATCTTTCGACCTCACCCGCTTTGCCAACGAACGAGATAACTCACTGAAAGATGTACTGAAAAAGCTGCCAGGCGTGGATATAGAGAAGAATGGCCGTATCAACTACAATGGTAAGCCCATCAACCGATTCACTGTGGAAGGTCTCGACCTGACCGGTGGCAAATATAACCAACTAGAGGAGAACATCAAGGCGAAAGATTTGAAAAAGGCCGAAGTCATCGAGCATGACCAGCCTATCAAGGCGCTCCAGAACAAGACCTTTACGGATAATGTAGCGATGAACATCGCCCTGAAAGACAGTGCTCGCAACAAACTGATGTCCACCCTCAAGCCTTACATGCTCGTAGGGCATCCGTCCCGCGTAGGCGGAAGCATCAATATCATGCAAATTGGCAAGAAGAAACAGATGATGTATGATGCAGAATACGACAGAACAGGTAAAAATCTCGGCTATGCACTTAACCAACTCGCATCTTACAGCAATCGTCTGGCTCCTGCCTCCCTTCCATCATGGATATCAGTACCATCGCTTGACGCTCCTATTGACGAAGAACGCCTGCGCTTCAACACCTCGCAAAAATACTCCATCAACCATATCAAGAAGAACAAGGACGATGCAGAGACTCGCATAGAAGCCAACTATCTTCGTACGGTAACCCGACAAGAGCGAGAGAACATGAGTATCTACGACCTCGGCGGCGAAGCTCCCACAGTTACCACGGAGCACAACCACAAGACGATAATCAGCGATGCCTTCAATCTGCAATGGGAGAACAAGGTAAACAAGGCTGAGCATTATGGCAACGAGAGCATCAGCCTCAGCGCAGCACAAAGCGACGGTTTGTCAAACATCAACGACACGCTTACCCAACGTGTCCGCATCCCAAAGCTCGACCTCTCGGCAAGTATCTACCGTCTCTTCGTCTTCAAGAAGAGCCAACTCTCCTGGCGTAGCACTGCCGACTATCACCATGGTGTGGCGGACCTCTACGTTAACGACGAGCGCAATCGCATCCGCACCAACCTTTGGCATACAGCCCACGCCTTACAGTGGATGAAGAATCGCTTCCACTGGACACAGGAATATAGAATGAGTATCGACCTCAACAACATCTATGCGAAATATCAGGAAAGAAGCGATGAAATCGGCAAAAACAACGGATTCATCGAAAACAGTCACGATGAAATCGGTCAAAACAGCCTTAACATCACAGGGAAGTTCACCCCTTACTGGCAATACAAGACCGAGACGTTCCGTATGTCGTTCTCTCCCGATTTCATCTGGGAACGCTTCACCTATCCACAGAAAACTCTACTTACCATATCACCCTACCTTTACTTATATAAGAAATTGGATTTCCGTAGAGAGTTGACTATCTTCACGGGATACAGTACCGGAACAGGCAATGCCACCAACTACGCCATAAAGCAATATCGTCAAAGTTATCGCTCTTGGTACACTTCGAGCGACATCATTCCGATAACTCGCTCTCTTTATGGCAAGTTAAATTACGACTACAAGCGCCCTATTAAGGAAATCTTCTTCAGCGCATCGGTCAATGCCAGCAAAAACTGGATGAACACGGCATCCGACCTACGCATCGTGGATGGCAAATACTATACCTCATTATATAAGCAGGACAGCAAGAGCAACAATCTAGGAGCATCACTCTACATATCGAAGGGCTTCTACGACTTTCATCTGAAGACCCGCCTGGAGGGCAGTTACAACTACAGCAAGGGTGAGCAATACAGCAGCGGCAAAGCCATCAGCTACACCGCAGACAACTATACTGTGAAGCCCAGCATAGACTTCTCGCCATCCTGGTGTGCCTTTAGCTATGAGGGAGAATTCTCTTTTTACAACTCGAAACGCCAGAAAATGGCGAAGTCATCGTTATTTAATTGGCGCCAAAGCGTATCTGCCACCGCTACCATCAGCCATGTGGACCTCTCCTTCTCGCTCGTACATTATCGCAATGAACTGCAAGAGGGCAGCCATCTTAACACCCTCCTTGGCGATGCCTCTGCAGTTTGGAGAATGAAAAAGCTCCGCCTTTCAGCAGAGCTTCGAAACCTATTCAATAAGAAGAATTATATGGAAACCATCTATAGCGGCATCAGTACATTGACCGACTGCTATTATCTTCGCCCTCGCGAACTGATGATTTCCGCCCAGTATTCCTTCTAAACAAGAACTCCCGTCTCTTTTCAGAGATGGGAGTTCTTTGCTTTTAAGGATAAGAGACAAGGTTATAAGGGATTTTAACTTTTTTAGTTGATTTTTATTTGGAACATAACATTATTATTTGTATCTTTGCAACTGATAATATCTTATTATTATCCCAATGATTATGCAAGAAACGAATAATATATTAGCAATATTAGACAGCTACCTCCACGACAATCCTGATGAGATTGCAAAGGAGATGGCAAACGACTTCAGAAAACGAAGAATAGAGAAGAATCTGACACGTGAGCAAGTGGCAGACAAGTCAGGCGTTGCCGTCAGCAACATCACCAGATTCGAGCAAAAGGGCCTCATCTCCCTCAAAAATCTGATTGGTATCGCCATAGCTTTGGACTACACCTCAGAAATCAAGAACGTCTTCTCGCAACCCAAGTACTCCACCATGGAGGAGTTGCAACAGATAAAAAGAAACGCTAACAAGAAAAAGGCTTACAGACAATGAAACATATAGAATCTTTAGCCGTGAAATATCACCAGGAGAAAGTCGGCACACTGGCATTGAGTGCCGATGGAAAGATATGCACCTTCGAGTATGACAATCAGTGGTTGGCATCTGGCTTTAGTATATCTCCGTTGGAATTGCCACTGAAGCCAGGTCTTTTCATTGCCAAAGCCACCCCTTTCAACGGGAACTTTGGCATCTTCGAAGACAGCCTTCCCGATGGATATGGTAGATACCTATTGCATAAAGCCTTGCTAAAAGAGGGTATCAACGACTTTGAGCTATCTGCTCTCGACCGACTGAGCATCGTAGGCAATGGAGGTATGGGCGCATTGACCTACGAACCTACAACTTCTATCCAGACAGGACACGAGATAGAGGACTTTGACCTCTTACAAGCCAAAGCCTTGGAAGTATTGAAGGAGCAACAGGATAATGACGCAGGATTATTATTATATAATAGTGGTAATAGTGGCGGTTGTCGCCCGAAAGCCATTTTTACAAACGAGGATGGTCATTGGTTGGTCAAGTTTCGCCATACCTATGATCCACAAGATATGGGAAAGCAAGAGTATCATTATAATGAGATAGCCAAGCAATGTGGTATCCAAGTACCCGACTTCAAACTGGTAAACGACAAGTATTTTGCCTGCCGTCGCTTCGACATTTCTCCAACAGGCGAACGCATTCACGTAGCCACAGCTGGAGCCTTGCTCAACGTTTCCCTTTCCAACCCCATTCTCGATTATCTCAACCTTTTGGCGCTTACTGGTTATCTTACTCAGAGCCAAGAGGATGTAGAAGAGATGTTCCGCCGCATGGTTTTTAATTACATAATGGACAACAAGGACGACCACTGCAAGAACTTCTCTTTCTTGGTTCAGAAAGAGAGCGATGGCAAATGGCATTGGCATTTAGCTCCTGCCTACGACCTCACCCATTGCACCGAGGGATATAATGGTGAACACGCAACATCTGTAAATGGAACTGGGCATCCGACCGTAGAGGATATGATAGCCGTTGGCGTAAAGAATAAAATGAAGGAAAACAGATGCCGCAAAATCTATGAAGAGGTAAGCGAACAATGCTAGAATAAAAGCGAACTATCTGCGTGCGCTGTGTGGTCAATTCCTTACAACGGAATTACAATAAAAAAGCCTCTATCTCTTTTTCGGAGATAGAGGCGTTTCTGTTTAATCTATTTCATTTTGCACAAACCACGAATTATTTATTCTGCTTCAGATAGTTCAACTGAACATTAGGAGCGCAGGCATTGCTTGTCTTCTCGGTGTATTCTGCCACCTTCAATGTAGCAGTACCCTTGATGTTCTCTACGTCACTACCTACCTTAAAGAGATAGTTACCTGCATCTACCTTCCACTGACTGTTGGCCTCATCGAAGCTGGCAAGATCGCGCTTTTCGAGGGTCATCTTCAAAGTCTGACTCTCACCAGGATTCAGCAACTTGGTCTTGCCGAAGGTCTTTAGTTCCTTGGCTGGCTTCTCGTAAGCACCCTTTGGAGCGGTGACATAAACCTCAGCAACTTCCTTGCCGGCAACCTTACCGGTATTCTTGATAGTTACGCTTACCTCAATGTTATTGCCTTTTGCCTTGACAGATGGCTTGCCAAACTCGAAAGTAGTATAGCTCAAGCCATAACCGAAAGGATAAGCCACATTCTTCTTGAAGGTATCAAAGTAGCGATAACCTACGTAGATATCCTCCTCATGGTTGCTATAATCGTAACCCTTGATGTTACCCTTGCTCCAATCCAGCAGATTTTTGTAGGTGTACATATCGTAATCCTTGGCGAAGTTGGCAGTAGATGGATGATCGGTAGCAGCAATAGGCCAAGTCATGGTCAACTTACCCGATGGATTTACCTTACCGGTCAGAATATCAGCTACAGAGTTGCCGCCCTCGATACCTGGCTGCCAAGCTACGAGAATAGCATCCACACGGTCTCTCCAACTGGCAGTCTCCATCACAGAACCAGAGTTGATGATGACAATCACCTTCTTACCCTTGGCATGGAAAGCATCAGATACACGGAAAATCATATCCTGCTCTATCTGACTGAGGTTGAACTCACCATTGATCTGGCGATCCATTCCCTCACCTGCCTGACGGCCGATGGTGATGATGGCAGCGTCTGCCTTTGGCTCCTCGCCAGCTACACAACGCTCGGTAATCTCGATTTCATCGAGCTTAGGCTGACCCTGATCCAGGAACCACATCATCGGATTCTTGTCTGCCTTCAACTTAGCCTTGGCATACTTCACATAATTCTGATAGATTTCCGTAAGCTGAGGAGTAGTTGCCACGCCGATGTTCTTCAAACCGGTAACCATATCTACAGAATAGCCTACATTAACGGCTCCACTGCCAAGACCACCCGACATAAAGTCGTAAGAGTTGACACCGAAGAGCGCCACGGTCTTCAAGCCCTGGATAGGAAGAGCGGCATCATTCTTCAGGAGCACCATACCCTCGGTAGAACTCTGACGGGTGATGGCAGCATGAGCCTTCAAGTCTGGCTCACCACTATATTTATATCCCTTGAATCGAGGAGTCTTCACGATATACTCGAGCATGCGGCGAACATTGCGGTCCACATCCTTGATATCCAGCTTGCCATTCTTTACTGCATCAACAATATCCTGCACCTGTGCTGGATAACCCGGCATCATCAGGTCGTTGCCAGCCTCAACTTCCTGTTCCAGCGGAAGGTCGGCACGCTTACCAATCCAGTCGGTCTCCACGATTCCCTTATATCCCCAGTCGTTGCGGAGAATATCGGTCAAGAGTCCCTTGTTGCCCTGGGCATAAACACCGTTTACCTTATTATAGGCAGACATGATAGTCCAAGGATTGCTCTTGCGAACCATCATCTCGAACCCCTTCAGATACAGCTCACGGAGAGCACGCTGGCTCAATCGCTCATCCACCTTGGTACGGTCAGTTTCCTGAGAGTTTACAGCAAAGTGCTTGGCACTTACACCCACGCCCTGGCTCTGCACACCCTGTACAAAAGCGGTTCCGATAAGACCCGTTACGATTGGGTCTTCTGAATAATACTCAAAGTTACGGCCACAGAGCGGATTACGATGCAGGTTCATACCCGGTCCGAGCACAATATCACAGCCATACTCCAGGGTTTCGTTACCGATAGCCTCACCCACCTTGCGCACCAGGTCGGTGTTCCAGGTAGAAGCCAGACAGGTTCCAATAGGGAAACCGGTGGCAAAGTAGCTACGGCTGTCACCTTCGCGATGAGCATCGATATGAACTCCGGCAGGACCATCACACTGAACGGTAGTAGGAATGCCGAGACGAGGAATGGCTACAGTAGTACCCGCAGCACCCGGCACGAACTTCTTCTGATGTCCGAGCATAGCACCACTGCCCACGAATCCATCGTTACCACCGCCCACTAAGAGTTGGGCTTTCTCTTCCAAGGTCATCGCCTTGATTACTTCTTCGATGTTATTGGCATTCAGTTTTGGTGCAGATTGCGCCATCACTGTAGTTGCCATCGCTCCTGCCGCAACGGTAAGAGCCAATTTCTTGTAGTTCATCATTTTGTCGTTTATCTAGTTAGTTATTACTTTTCTGTTCTTTTAGTCGTTTCGTCAGTTCCATGCAGTCCCTGAGAATACTGCATTTCTTCAAAAACTTGCTGCAAATATAATAAAATAAGGTGGAAACACCAAGCATTTCCACTTTTTTTTCTTGAATTCAACAAGATTATTCCCGGATTTAACAAAAGGTATAGGAAGAACATAACATACTATACATATCCCTAACCTAAGACTAGTCCTGATATTTAATCTGGAAGTAATCAAAAACAAAACATTCCTTCCATTTCAATCTTTCGCAAATTTCATCAAAAAGAAGAACTGAGGAAAAAGATGTAATGGTAAAAGTAGTCGTCAACTTGATTAACAAAGACAATCAATAGAATTGCCATTAAAAAGCCGCACAACAGCTGTTCTACGCATGCACAACAGCTGAAAGACAAGCGCACAACAGCTGATGTGCGACCGCATATCAACTGTTGTGCGCTTCGAGATACTTACTGTTCCAACAACTTCTATTGTAGCTCCGAACAACTTCAGTTACTTCTTTCAGATACTTATGACGCATTCTTCAAACGCCAATAACGCTTGAGGAAAGGCATTCAAAGCATTGCGGAAGCTTATTCAAAGCATTGTAGAAATCTACTTCGCTGTATCCTTTGAGCTTCGCTTATCACGGCGATAACTGCGATAATCATCCAGCGGAATCTCAATATCAGGTTCCACCAGCTCCCCCTCACGTGGCAAGGCGAACTTCTGATACTTGATGTTCAAGCCACGTTCTATCCACATACTCTCATAATAGGTCTGGATAGAGAGAATCTTACGGGTTTCCTCATCGATACCCTCCTGATGATAGAGGTCCTCGGTGCGGAAGAGCACAGGCAGATGGTTGCCATCCACCATATAAGTAGTATAGGTGAAGAGGAAGTTGGAGTCCGTCTTCAGATGGATGATACCGCCATCCACGAGGAAGTGGCGATAACGGTTCATAAAGTAAGTAGATGTAAGACGCTTGCGAGGGTTCTTCATCTGCGGGTCAGAGAAGGTGAGCCAGATTTCCTGCACCTCATCCTCGGCAAAGAAACGGTCGATAATTTCGATGTTGGTACGGAGGAAAGCCACGTTCTTCTGTCCCTCCTCTATCGCCTTCTTGGCACCGGCCCACATACGTGCGCCCTTGATATCCACACCGATGAAGTTCATTTCAGGATAGAGCTTGGCAAGTTCCACGGTATATTCACCCTTGCCGCATCCCAACTCCAGCACGATAGGGTTATCATTGTGGAAATACATCTCACGCCACTTGCCCTTCATATCGAAAGGCACGTCATCTACAACACTATATGGATACTGGAACACGTTCTCGAAACGCTCCATATCCGCAAACTTAGCTAATTTTCCTTTGCTCATTGATTCTTTTTTCTTCGTTTGAGTGCAAAGGTAAGCATTTAACGATAATTATACAAATCATATCATGGAATTTGTATAATATTAACGGAAAAAGTTTATTCCGCCTGAATACCGAAGTACTCGTTGAGTTCGGCGATGGCAGCGCCATCGGCATTAGGAAGGTCCTTCACCAACTTGCCTTTCTCCAGCAGGAGGATGCGGGTGGAGATGTCGGCAACGAAGTTGAGG
>JAJXAL010000018.1:0-46617 GCA_021628325.1 Segatella copri
AGGTGCCGGTGTATGAGTTGTCGTAGTCTGTGCCTATCGGCGTCCAGTCTTTGCCGGTGAGGTCAATGTCGGCGGTGAGGGTAATGTTAATGTCGGTCTTACCTCCGTTCACTAATTCGGCTACATTCATCAGTCCGTTGGCGTTATAGACCGTGTAGGTCTTGGTGTTGCTGTCGTAGATGTAGCCCAAATCCTCAGCCGCGCCGCTCTCGCCGCCGCCGTCAGCCCAATCACCGATGGTGCAACCCTCTAACGTCAAGCCGATGGCGTTCACCTTAACGGTATACTTATAGCGGCTACCCGCTTCTAATACGACGTTGTTCTGCGGACGGAAGTAGAAGGTGCCGCCGCCGAGTTCCACCTTGACGAACGGCTTGCCTGCCGCAACGGTCTGCGGGGCGGTCAGTGCCTCGTAGGTGTTGCCGCTTGCGTTGTAGGTCTTGATGGCGGTCGGGTTGCCGTTATCGGCGGACAGGCTCACGAGGCTCACCGTGGCACCGGTGACGCTCGTGAATCCCGTGCCGGGCTTCAGTTCGATTGTCACGCGTGCCGTGCGGTGGGTAAATCCAAGTGTCGGGTCGTCAAATTTCACCGTCTGGTTTTCGGCGGAGATGAAGTCGCTGTTCTGGAAGTCAGCCAATTTGCTCTGGTCTTCGGCCACCTTCACGGCAGGCATCTGTGTGATGTCGGCATTGTCGAAGGGCCACCATGCCGATACGGTAATCGGGTTGCGGCTGGTCCAGTAGTACGGGTCGTTCTCGCGTGAGAGCGTGGCACTCTTGAAATCGGTAGAAGCCGTAACGGTGTATTCCTTTACCGCATCGCCCATCTTGAGTGCCACGGAAGTGACGCCCTGCCAGTCGCCGTCCACGGAGGCACGGGTTGATGGGGCTGTCTGCGGCGTTGCTTCTACGGACAGTCCGGTGGCACGGATGACTACGGGGTATTCACCTTTGGACAGACGGTTATCGTCAGCCAGTTCGTCCTGTGTGCAGGCGGCGAGGGCGAACAGCAGCGCGAGGACTGCGGGGATGAATAATCTATGTCTCATAATTCTTCATTCTTAATTCTTAATTATTAATATCTTACAGGCCCGCGCCCACTTCTCCACCGTCTATATCGTTCCACTTTGCAATGGTGGCTTCGCTGACTTCAAGGACTTTGTTGCGTACCTTGACGGTATAGGTATAGTTGTTGCCCGCCTGCAGTGCGCCTTCGGGCATGGTGAGTGTGGCATGATATTCCTGACCTTTGTAATTCACAACCAACGGCAGGGATGCAACTGTCTGCGGGAAGAGGATGATCGATGACGTGAGATTGCCGTCTGCCAGATTCATGGTCAGTTCTCCGGTCTGTGCCCCGTTGTCTGCGGTGGCAATACCGTCGGCCGTGTTGAACGTACCAGTGAGTAACAATCCGTCCAGCGTGTAACGTTCAGGCTTGACCACTTTGAAATCCACACCGTCGCCCGCCTCGAAGGTAAGGGTTATCCGGCTCATGCGGTGGTGGAAGGAGTTGTCTTCACCGCCTTTGTAGGTTTTGTCGGTAAAGCTCACCACCGGGCTGCTTTTGTCTCCCGTGGCTCCTGAAGCAAAGAGAAAGTCGATGGCAGGCTGGTTCAGCTGCGCCGTGGCATCGGTCGTGGCTGTGATGATGCCTCCCGCCGCGTTGTACGGATAGTAGGCGCGGAAAGTATGGGTCTTTGTATCTTCGATATAGATAACCTTTCCTTCTGCCTCAAATTTCCCGTTTTTCAGGATGAAAGGCACGTTGCCGTACTGGGTATCGTTGTCGATGTCGGTGATTCCGATACGGTCACCGTTGTCCCAAGTGGTTCCGCTGGCACGGGTATTTACGCTGATACCACCAGTAAACTGCACGGCTACCTTACCATTTGCTGTTGTAGGAGCAGTATCTTCTGTACTGCATGAAACCATTGCACCTGCTAAGAGTGCAAGGGCGAAAAACTTCGTCATCTTTTTCATATTATCCATATTTTAAAAGTTATTATTATTATTTGGTTTCTACTTCATTGTTGAGGTTCGTCCAACCGTTGATGGTAGCTTCCAGATTCATCTTCGGCTGCATTTCTTCGTACTTGAACCTTAGCTCATACTTTCCACCAACATTCATCTTAGGAGCAGTGATGTCAAACTCCTGCAAGGTCTTGTCTGGGAGCTGTAGTCGGAGATAAATATGAGAGGCGGGGCTTCCCTGTATGGTTGGCATCAGTCGGATGACTTCCGATTTCAGGGTTGATTCCGTAGCCAGGAGGGTAGGGAGTTCCACTTCCGTTGGCTCTATGCTCGGCAAACCGTAGTCTCCATCACTGTTCTTCAGTGTTGGGAACAGGCACCAGGCACAATCCAACACCTTGCCACTCATCTCTGTGCCTTTCGGTATGTTCTCGATGATGATGGTCAGTTCGGCAAGCACGCTCTTTATAGGGGTTTGCACCACATAGCTGCCTTCCTTGTTATCTATCTTCACATCGGCAACTCCGAAATAGGCATTATGCTTCACATCTTTAGGATTGGTCAAACCTATCTTGATATTGTTCCAATTGGTCAAAGACCGGGTCTGGTCAGTGGTGAAGAAAGGCTCTATGAGATTGGTAATAGCCAATATCTGATAATGCCCTTCAGGAAGAGCGAAGCGTTGGCTTGCCACCTCCTGTGCACCGCCATATTGTTTTTCCTCTACAAGCGAACCGTCAGAGGCATTGAATATCCAGAGCTTCACATCCTTCACTTCCGTGCCTTGGTCGGCTTCATCTGCCCAAGTGAGCGATACCGACAAGCCGCTTTCTTCCTTGTCATCATGAACATCATGGTCGCAGCTTGTCAACAGGCATGGGACGCATAACAGCACCCATAACCAAATATTAAATCTTCTTTTTGCTTTCATTCTCTATCTTGTTTTATGAGTTACGGATGATGATTGGTAAAAGGCAAGTTGATTCCTAATCTTATGCCACTTTTCCACAAGAAGTTGTTCTTATGCTGATATTCCGGCATTCCATCCATACGTTCGCCAGTAAGACGAGTCAAACCGGAATAGATGCCCAATTTCAGGCATGAGGTCAGTTGATAACCAACCTGCAAGTCTGCGCCATAACCCAAATGCCAGTTGGTAGAACCTTTTATCACTTTGGCATCATCGGCTATAGTCTGAATATCAGCCTTGGTCGTTACAGCATAAATATGAGGTGATACTGCCAAATCCCATCGGCTGTCAGCTGTTTGAGGGAACAACCCGAGGAGATGAACGTTCACTCTTGCCCCATATCTGCCCATTCTGACATGGCTTTTCAGATTGGCATATTCCCAACTGTCCATGCCCAGGACACCTGCCTTGTAAAGCACACCGTCGCTACCCAACCAATAGTTACGTTCTACACAACAGTCTTGTGCCGACAAGTTCATTTCTCCATACTTGGCAGATAACTCAGCCGAGAAGATGGAGTTAAAACGATAGCCGCCATATAAGCCAGCAGCCCAACCGAGATGAGTCTTGTCGTGTCCGAAACTTGAGAAGGTAGAGAAGCCGAAAGGCATTCCACCCTCTACTCCTACATACCAGCCTTGCTGACCTGTCTTTCCATCTTCTCTTGCTTCTGCTTTCGCGAAAGAAAATGGAAGAATTAAAGCAAGTGCTGCGACCAGTAATCGTTCTTTTCCAGTTAAATAATTTCTCATATTAATCTATTATGTTTTGATTATAATTTACAATATTTTAAATCCTTCATGATACAGATTGTAAAAATCCTGGTGCAAAGTTAAGGCTTTTTTTGAAAGTGGGGGGGGGTAATATTTGTTTTTTCAGGTATGATTTTTTGGTTTTAGGTGTCTCATTCGTGGGCAATGCGACACCTTGTTTGTATTTTTTAACGTTTTCAGGCTCTATTCAAGCCCAGAATCTGTGTAAATCTTTAGCCTGTGTCTGTTGGTTCAAGGTATGTGGCTTAAGTACGGGCTGAAGGCCCAAAAGCTCCTAGCCCAGGGCAGCGCCCTGGGTAATGTTGGCAAAAACAAAGTCGCCCTGAAAGGGCAAAAGCTTTATGTCTTGTCTGGAGTTTTAAAGCTTTTGCCCTTTCAGGGCGACAGGTTTGCGTCTGTAATAACCCAGGGCGCTGCCCTGGGCTAGGAGCTTTTGCCCTTTCAGGGCGTATGGTATGTGGCTTGTGACACACCCTCATAGTTTCTTATTTCTTCTTGAGCCCCTTGTATGCAAGGAATGCTACAATAACAACGGCAAGAGCCAAGATGATGTAACCGAGCTCATGACTATACTTTAATGCCTGCTGATATACATCTTGAGTTGTTTTATAGTCTGTATATTGGTAAATACCCCAACCGATGGTTGCTAAAACAGTATTCCAGATGCCAGCACCGATTGTGGTATAGAGCAAGAATTTGCCTACATGCATACCTGCCAAACCGGCTGGAATGCTGATTAACTGGCGAACAGCTGGTACCAGGCGCCCAAAAATAGTGGATGCGGCTCCATGCTTGCGGAAAAACTCTTCTGCAACTTCTACCTTTTGGCGGTCTATCAGGCACATATGTCCGATGCGGCTGTCGGCAAAACGGTAGATGATAGGGCGGCCTACCCATTTAGCTAAATAATAGTTGATAAGTGCACCGATATTGGCACCAATGGTGGCAAATACGATGACCAGGATAAACGACATTCCGCTATCAGGATCCATGGCTTTCCATGCTGCAGGTGGAACAACCACCTCTGATGGGAATGGGATGAATGAACTCTCGATAGCCATGAAAAGGGATACTACCCAGTAATTTAAATTGTCGAGTATCCAAAGAAAAAGCTCTGCTGTATTCATTTGTTATCTTGAATCTAAATAATATCTGTCTCAGCTGTTGAAACTGAGACAGATATAGGTGATTTATTTATTCTGTTTTGCCCATGTATCCTTCAAACCAACGGTTTTGTTGAATACAGGTTTTTCTGCAGTAGAATCAAGATCGGCCATGAAATAACCGATACGCTGGAACTGGAGATATTCACCTGGCTTCTTGCTGGCTGCATATTCCTCAACATAGCAGTTAGGATAGTCGTGGAAGCTATCCGGGTTGAGCAACTCGTGGAAATCACGTTCATCAGCAGATGGATTTTCTACCATAAAGAGACGGTCGTATTCGCGCACCTCTGCCTTTACGCAGTGATCTGCTGATACCCAATGCAATGTACCCTTAACCTTACGGTTGGCACCTTCCATGCCGCTCTTGCTGATAGGATCGTATTCTGCCTGAATCTCAGTGATAACGCCATTTTCGTCCTTTGTGCATCCAGTGCACTTAACGATGTAAGCATTCTTCAGACGAACTTCTTTACCCGGAGTCATACGGAAGAATTTTTTAGGAGCATCTTCCATAAAGTCAGCACGCTCTATCCAGAGATTCTTAGAGAATGTGATGGTGTGTGTGCCATCAGCTTCATTTTCCGGATTATTGATTGCTTCCATTTCCTCTGTTTCACCTTCCGGATAGTTGGTAATTACGAGTTTTACAGGATCAAGTACAGCACTCACACGACATGCTTTCTTGTTCAAGTCTTCTCTAACAGATGCTTCGAGTAAGGCCATATCGTTGAGAGCATCGAACTTAGTATAACCGATACTGTCGATAAACATACGAATGCTCTCAGGAGAGTAACCGCGACGGCGCATTCCGCAAAGAGTAGGCATACGTGGGTCGTCCCATCCGATAACCAGTTTCTCATCTACCAGCTGGTGAAGCTTACGCTTGCTCATTACTGTATAAGTGAGGTTCAATCTGTTGAACTCAATCTGACGTGGACGATTGTCGTTTAATACATCTGCAGTTCCGTCCTTCTCCTTCAAGAAGTCGATGAACTTATCGTAAAGCGGACGGTGAGGTACAAATTCCAATGTACAGATAGAGTGGGTTACCCCCTCAAAGTAGTCACTCTGTCCGTGAGCGAAATCATACATAGGATATGCATGCCATTTTGTTCCTGTACGGTGATGAGGAGTTTGGATGATACGATACATGATAGGATCGCGGAAATGCATGTTTGGATTCGCCATATCGAGTTTTGCGCGAAGAACCATGCTGCCTTCTACGGCCTCAGGAGTATTCATCTTCTCAAACAAAGCAAGGCTTTCTTCGATTGGGCGATCACGGTATGGGCTAGCAGTACCTGGAGAGGTAGGGGTACCCTTCTGCTGTGCAATTTCTTCAGCAGTTTGTTCATCTATATATGCATTGCCCTTCTTGATCATCCAGACAGCAAAATCCCAAAGCTTCTCAAAGTAGTCAGAAGCATAGTAGATATTGCCCCACTTGAATCCGAGCCACTGGATGTCTTGAAGAATATTCTCTACATATTCATTGTTTTCCTTGCTAGGGTTAGTGTCATCAAAACGAAGATTGCAAACACCATTATATTTCTCAGCAACACCAAAGTCCATGCAGATAGCTTTGGCATGGCCGATATGCAGATAACCATTAGGCTCTGGCGGAAAACGCGTCTGGATTCGTCCTCCGTTTTTGCCTTCTTTGAGGTCTTCCTCAACTAACTGTTCTACGAAAGAGATACTTTTCTTCTCTTCCAAATTGTTTTCTTCATTAATTGCCATAATTCAATAAAAAGAATAATTTTTAAATTTGTGGTGCAAAGATACAAATTTAATTGTAAGTACCGAAATTATCTGGCAGATAATTTTGTTTTGGGAGCGATAATTTTGTTTTGGGAGCAATAATTCACAAAATATGTTTTTAAACATATAAAAAGATTCGTTTGTTTCGAAAAATATGTCTACCTTTGCATCGTTATCCTGAATACAATCTTTTTACCTTAAATGAAACTAATACCAAAAGGAACGCCTTCGCTGTGAAGCGAGGGCGTTTTGCTTTTTATACCAGGTTCATATTCTATTACTTTTTGCGGAATGTTTCGTTCTTAATAATGATAGAACCTTCTTCTGTATCGAGTGTTGCCTGCTCCTGAACGTCGGCATCGAGACCCTTGCGGCTCAGGATAATCACAGCTGCTTTACCTTCTGGCTTAGCTGGCAATTCCCACTTGTAAAATTCCTTGTTAAGGCCTTTTACTTTAACAGAGAAATCACTGCTCAAAGTTACACTACGCTCACCATCTGCGCTCTTATATTCACCGGCTGCGGCTGCCTGAAATGCAGAATCGGTTACAACAGTCTGTTCTGCCTGAGCTGGTGCAGGTGCTTTTTTCTCAGAACAAGCTGTGAAAGCTATCAGACCCATAGCAAATGCAAGAATTGATAATTTCTTCATAATCTTTAAATTTTATATGTTAATAATAATGTATAATCTAAACCGTTTTTATAAGCTAACTCTTTTTATACATTTGTTTATCTCAGTGGTATGCTATAGAAAGATAGTATTCCACTGGTACAAATGATTACCCATATAGAAACGAGCCCCGTAATGATAGGGACGCTTGCAAATCTGATGTCGTGGTTGGGCTTAAAACGTTCGGTATGCTTCCTTAAAAAATACTGAAATATATAATAATATAAGGTGGCATAGAGAAAACCAATGAGGGTACCAATCAGGATGTCGCCAAAATAGTGTACACCGAGATACATGCGGGAATAACTGGTTATCAATGCCCATAGGCATAAGAATATCGTGAGTTTGCTCCGGCGAACCAGATATTGTGCAAAGAAGGCCATGCTCCATGCATTGGCTGCATGAGAAGATGGGAAACCATATCTGCCACCCCGATATCCTTGAACAACATGTACCATCGGACTGATAGGATTATCAGGATTGCTGGGACGCATTCTTGCTACCAATGGCTTCAGAATTCCTGATGCTGTCTGGTCTGAAAACAAGATAATCAGAGTGATGACAACTATAGTGCTCATCACAACCTTGACAGGAAAATTCTTTAGCAGTACAAAGATAAAACTGGCATAGAACGGAACCCATACAAAACGGTCTGAGAAAATCATCATGAAGTAATCCCAATACACGTTGTGAAAACCATTGAAAAACAGAAAAATCTGCGTGTCAATCTGTTCTATTTGATGAAGTAATTCTATCATAGTCTTTCTTTATGAAATTCTGTAATGTTCGCTTTCTTGTTTCTGATAATCTGTTGCCCTGTCGTTTGGGCTATTTTGCACTCAAGTCATCGTACAACTTCTGAAGATAAGCCATGCCTCGCTTCAGGTTATAACCTTTTTTGCCTTTATCATAAACAACCTTTTGGGATTTATTGTCGTAGATGATAGAGTTCTCCTCTGATACCATGCCGAAAGCATCGGGTACATCAAAGAATGCAAATTTAGGAGTAGCATCACTCAACATGTTCTTGCTGAACAAGAAGTCTTTGTGAGGAATGCCTAATTGTCCGAGCAGTGTAGCTGCTATATCATGCTGACTTCCTATAAGCTTAACATTCATTGGGCGAGCTATTGCTCCACCGGTCATGATAAGTGGAATCTGATAGCGGCTGCGGTCAAAGTTGTCAAGATGTTCTTTGTATGCGCCAACATGATCGGCAACGAGTAATACCAACGTATTTTTCCATCTAGGCAATTTGCTGTATTCACGCAGAAGATGACCTATGACACTATCAGTGTAAGCAAATGCATTTAAACGCTTGTCTTTCAGTCTGCTATATGGTACATCGAAAGGCTCATGACTGCTTGATGTCTGGAATACTCTCAGCATAGGCTGTTTGGCATTCTGTTCTTTCCTGAGGTCTGCAAGCAGCCGGTTGGCTACGATATGATCGTGTACTCCCCATTTGCTCAATTTGTCTTCTATAGGGAAATCACTATCTGAAATGATTCTCTCATAGCCCTGGGAAACCAGCCAAGAGCGTTGGTTGGCAAAATCAACATCACCACCATAATAATATGCATTGCCGTAATGCTTTGCTTTAGCCAATGAACGTGCCAATGATGGTAATTGTGCAGATTTTGCCGGGTAGCGCATGATGCTGTTTGTAGGTTGTGCAGGATAACCGCTCAAAACAGCAACCAATCCACGATCCGTGCGGAAAGTGTTGGAATAGAATCTTGGGAAGAAAATTCCCTTTTTGGCTATTGAGTCCAAGCAGACAGCTACGTCTTTATGTGTTCCGACGGAAGGCATGATGTCGTTGGCAAAGCTTTCCATAATAATAATAAGTATATCCGGCTTTCCGTTTTTCCGAGTTTCTTCATTCAGGAGCGGGTAGGTGTTCTGGTCGCTTGAACTTACCATTTGAGCAAAGAGCTTGTTAGCTTCTTCTTCTGACATGTATCGGTATTGCGATGCAAAATCTTCCTGATGGGTCAGTGATTCAAACAGGCTGAACATCGGATTGACGGCAGCATGATTCAAAAACGCATTTTGGCTGAAATATGCCTTTCCTGTATTTGTTGTAGATACAGTAAATCCTCCTCTGATAGGGATGAAGAGAAGGGCAGTAAGCAGCAACAGAATAAGAGAATGGCGCATACGATGATGCTCTATGTCAGAGTAGCGTGTTCTGCGACCACTGCCGAAATCTCCAAAACCATAGTTGCTGTATCTGCTGGAATAGCGCTTCTGGGTATGAGGCATGCGGAGTGCGAACCAGACGGCTATGGTAAGCAGCACAGTAATGAGGAGAGCCAAAAAGATGTAAAGCCCTCCAACACTTGCAAGTGCATCCTTTGGCGAAGTAAAGAAATAATATAATGGAGTGCTATCTAGCGGGAAGTTCCAATATGGATATAATCCTGCATTCAGTACGAATGTAATGGAAACCAGGAAAGATGCCAGTATATAATAAGCATTCAGAATGGGACGTATAATCTCCTTACGAAACCAAATCATTGCGATGAGCAACAAACCCGGTAGTGCGGTGAGGTAACCAGCCATAGAGAGGTCGAGTGATAAACCATACCACATCACTGTAGGCATTTCGCTCCAGATATTATCGATAGGTTGTGTAGCAGAAGCCTTTTCCAACATCATGAAAAATGGTTTCTGAATACTGAACAAAATGACAAACGTAAAATACGTTTTTATAAACCACAATATTTGCTTCATATCTATGCTTCTTGACTAATAATTATGATATACTCGGCTTTGAGCTTGAAAATTAATGCAAAAATAACCATTTTATTTCATATAAACGACTTTTTTGTGTTTATTTTTCAAAAAAGTGAGAAAAAATTTGGTCGTTCTAAATAAAAGTCGTACCTTTGTTGTAATAAATTTTATAACATAACTATGGCTAAGTACAATATTCAACCTAAAAAAGAAAAAATAGCAAGATATCAATCTATGCTGAGTGAAGAAACTAAGGACCGCCTTCGCGACGAGATAATCCGTGTTCTTGTTACTGAAAGAAAGTACAAGGACCCAGACTATAGTTCCAAGAAACTTGCAGAGGATTTGAATACTAACTCTCGCTATATTTCTGCTGTATGCGCAACTCGATTTCATAAGAATTATGCCGAGTTGGTGAATGATTATCGAGTAAACGATGCTATGTCTTTACTTACCGATAAGCGTTATGCAAGAATGAGTGTAGAAGGTATCAGCGAAATGGCTGGTTTCAATACTCGTCAGAGTTTCTATGCTAATTTCTTCAAGCGAATAGGCGTTACTCCCCGTCAATATCGTGCTAATCATTTTAAGGGATTGGAGTAAGTTTAATTGTTAATAACTAGAACATGAAACAAAAAGGAGGGTGTATCATAAGTTAATGATTCACCCTTCTTTTTGTTTTTACAAACTATTGCGAGTTACCTCTTAAAGTAGTTTCTCAATGCCTGGTGGCGGATACTCCTGTTCAATCTGCGTATGGTCAGATTTCGTATCTGGCGAACTCGCTCGCGTTTGAGCCCCATATCTTCAGCAATTTCAGCCATCGTTTCTTTAGGAACACCTATGCCATAGAATTTGGTGATGATTTCTTTCTCTCGTGGCAATAAATCTGCAATGCTTTCTGCCATCTTTTTCTTCATCATTTCTATATTCAGGGTATCATCTGCAATCTTTACATCCGGATCGTTTAATATGTCTAATAGGGTATACGGATTGTTTGCGCTTAGTGGCGCATCTACAGATACAGCCTTGTCTGCGTTTCTTGGGGCAAATTTCTTCTGGTCTTTCGGTAAACGATAAAGTCCTGATTGTTTATCGATGGCCTGTGATATAGCCTTGTGAACGAATGGACCGGCATAAGCCACAAAATCGGTGCCCCGGTCGGCTTGGAACTTTCTGGCTGCCATAAGCATTGCCAGCGTTCCTTCGCTAACCAAGTCATCAAACTCAACGCCTTTACCTTTATACTGGTTGGCTACTGATTTTACATAGTTTAAGTTCTCACTAACTATCTTGTTTATTTCTTTTTCTGTCATACTCAATAATTCTTTTTGCAAATATACATAGAATAATTCAAAAAAGCAAGTATTTTGCGCATTTTAACCAATCATTTTGGTTTCCACATATTATATATGTTTCTATGATTTGCATAAAGCTGCGTATGGACAGTATTCGCAACGATGCTTATCATCTGTAGGTCGGAATGGTTGTTCCTTGTCAAAGATGTTGGCGATGAGAACTTTCAGTTGTTTCATAAACTCTTCTTCGTATACATCTATGCTACTGATGAGTTCCTTGCCCATTTTTAATGTCGGATCATAATCTTCTGCTCCTGCATTTTGTATAAACAGCAAGCCTGGAGATACGGGCTCTTGAGCCGGATTCAGATTCCTGTTGTGGCTTACAATAATCGAGTAGAGCATAGATTGTAAATAATAATCTGTATGCTTGTTGAGCATGGATGGATCAAACACTTCGCTCAGTTCTCTTGGACGTGTTGTTGAAATACGTCCTGTTTTATAGTCTATTACGCGGATTCGTTCTGCAAGATTATTGCCATTTGCATGACCGTTAGCTGCAACTGCGTCCAGCCGGTCGATAAAACCTCCTATTGACAGAGATAAATTGCCGATACTTGTTTCTACTTCGACGTCAGTTTTTACAACCAGTTCTAATCCGAGTATGGTGAATGGAGCCTGTCGCATATCTATCGTGACAAGTTGCCGGATATATCTTGCTATTACTTCTTTATTGATCAGTTGCAGACCATTATATTTTGGACGATACCCTGCAGCGCTAACTTTAAAGAGTTCTTCTCTGAACGCCTGATCAACCAGGCGATAAATCAGAGATTCGTCTTTTAGGGCATGCTCTAATTGCTCTTTTGATACAACGATAGGACGAGTCAGTTTGAGTTCTCCTTTACCGTCGGTTGTCAGAGCATCGCTGCTTGCTAATCCCAGATAGAACAGTTCTGCTGCCCGATGGAATATATTTCCAAATACTTTGTTGTCTACTTCGTCCTCATCAATTTCATCTGGCTCAATCAGTCCTTCTACATATTTATAGTAGAATTGCTTTTCACATCTCAAATAGGTATTCAGAAATGTTGGCGTAAGCATTTTCAAATTCTTGAGCTGGCTGAGCGCATGCAGTTTTTTCTCTATTGGTTCATAAGTAGGACGCAGTGTGTTTTGTCCTGCGACCAAAGAAAAGCGCTCGATGTCATGATGGCTTTCTACCAGGAGTTGTAGCATAAAACGGCTCATCTCACCCGATTGGCCATCTTCTGTTGCGTTATTGTAACATAAAGTGATGTCGTGTGAGCGTTGGAGCAGACTGTGAAAATAATAGGCGTATATGGCTACTTTGTTATCAACCGTAGTCAAGCCGTATGCCTTTCTCAATGAATAGGGAATAAATGAAGCATCGTTTACACCTTTCGGCAGTTTCCCTTCGTTGCATGAGAGTACTAAGATATGCTCGAAATCAAGATTTCGAGTTTCCAATACACCCATTACCTGTATTCCTTCTGCAGGTTCACCATGGAAAGGAATACTTGTTGACTGGATGAGCTGTTGGATGAGTCGTTCCAGAGTGATGCAGTCTACTGCTAAGTCTCCTGTCTGGATGAGTTCTTGCAGACGGTTCAATAAGGTATAAGTTCTGAAGAGCGATTCCTGGAATAAAGGATCGTCCTGTTCTTTGCTATTCACACCTATTGTCTTCAAAATATCCAGCAGATACTGGATGAGTCTCAAGTTGTATTCATTTTCTGTTGCAGTCTCACCCAAATCTTTGAAAAGCAGAGACAAACCTTCATCACCATCCATGCTTAGGAATTGGCGGGTAGGATAGAACTGTTTCTGCTCGTCAAGAGCGCTCAAGAGTTTGCTATAATTTTGAGAAATATAGCGTGTGTATGGATGACGAAGTGCCATGAGCACATTATGTAAGCGATAGTTGTTACTATGCTTGAGGTGACCTACGCCCTGCAACTTGATGAGTTGTTGCAGCAAACTGTAGAATGGTGTCTGTTGAAGCGGATAGCCCAATGTTATATTATATGCTATCTTGTCGTTCTCAGAATAATCTGGCAACGACTTGATGTCTTCGTTTGTAGGAAGACTATGTATAACACTTTGCAACAATCCTTCATCGGCTAATACTATAGCCACTTTTTTTCCATATTTATAGCGTTTCTTTTCTTTAAGCCATTGGTTTACATAGCGGGCCTGGATGTTTTCAGTTGATGCCGAAATGTATGTAATGTCTTTATTGTTATCAAAGTTATGATAAATTTCACGAAGATCGCGAGGAGGCATCTCATTCAATTCGTTAGGATAATATTTGAGATATTCACGAATGTAGTGACCTGCCTCATGATTGTTTTGCATATAATAGTCATCGTAGTCCCAATAGAAATGTGCTTTACCCTCTTTCATCAAGCGGTCGCAGAGTTTCCGTTCTACTACTTGCATCATATTAAAACCGACAAAGAGATATTTCTTGTGTTGGAATTTGATATTTTCATCATTTACAACTTTCCTGTACAGAGCCCCCTCATAAGCCAATCCTTGTTCTTCAAGACGCATGTTGAACTGCTTATAGATATCAAGAAAATGGCTCCATAATTGTAGAAATCTCTTTTTAAGTTCTGAGTTGTGATCATCGTTGAAATTGCTGAAAAATTTCTTAATCAGCGTTTTCTGTTCTTCTGTAAGATATGAGATGTCATCAAGTTCATGTATATTGCTAAGATTGGCAAAGAGTTTTTCTGCTTCTGCCATGTTTTTATCAATATCGTCAAAATCTGTGATAAGAAGTTGTCCCCATCCATAAAAATGGTCTAGGGTCTCATCAATACCAGTGCAGGCTACGAATGTTTTATGTAAATCGCAAACAAGTTTGATTGGGTCTCCAACTTTCAATGTGCTATGTTTGCGAAAAAGGTCGCTGATTGTTATGTAAGATGGCGACCAGATAGGGTGATCAGTCAAACGGGCCAGACTCTCGTTGAGGAAAAGAGCGGCGCGTTTATTTGGAAACACGACGACAATGTCGCTGAGATTGTTTCCGTATTTCTCGAGAATATCTCTTGCTACATATTTTAAAAATGTTTTCATATCTTAATGGACTTTTCAATGTTTGCAACTGTTCTTTATGTTGCCCTACTTTTTGGAAAGGGGCAATAGAACCATATTATTTTATTACTTCAACTATTCTGTTAGGGTATACATACCATAGATAACCTTTTACTCGGTGATGTCCCATACTTTTTAACAAGCCGATGTATTTTCTAACCTGTTCATGGTGTTCTACTTTCTGTTTACCGAATTTGAAGTCTACCACGATGGTTTCATTTTTTGAGTTTTGCATCACGCGGTCTGGACGGTATTCAGCCACTTTTCCATTTTCAACTGTCAGGATAGAACATTCATTTAGTATGGTCAGTTCCTTGTCAAACCATTTTGCGACCTTTGGTGATTCAAGTCTTTTCCTGATCATCTCCTTTATTTTCTCTGGTGTGAGGTCTTGATCGTATAAAAGTCCGTCTAACTCCAACTGTTTCAGGGCTCCATCAATATCATCAACCGTGCGGATTGTAGAAAAGAGGTTGTGCAAAATAGTACCCATTTTGATATAAAACTTCTGTTGTTCTTCTGTTTCATCACGCTTTATAAAGTCACGGCTCTGGTTACTCTGTCTGAATTCTGGCATTTCAGGCGTAATATTTATTTTAATTTCTAAAGGTTGAGAATAGGCTGAGAGCACGTTTGTATCCTTCTTCTCGTTTGATTTCTTGGAAGAATCAGGTACATATATTTCATTATAGCAGAAAGATATGTCATCTGTTTTGGCATCAGAACCTATTCCTGTTAACTCCATCTTTACATCATTAGCTTCAAGTCGGCTGGCTACCTTGTCGAGTACAGATTCGATAATGGCAGAACGATATGCACTATTAGCTCGTTTGCCAATTACAATCAGGTTGTGACTGGCACGTGTGAAGGCTACATAAAGCAGATTCAAATTGTCGACTATGTTTTGCAGATGTTCATGATTATAATCTGCTTCATATATACTTTGCTTCATCAGTTTAGCACTGAAATCTATAGGTACCAGTGGAAGTTCGTTGTATGGAGCTTCTTGCGGTGTGCACCAGATAGTGTTGGCTTTTTCTAGTTGCCAGTCACAGTACGGCATGATAACATGATCGTATTCCAGTCCCTTACTCTTATGTATAGTAAGGAATCTGATACCTCCATCGCCATCGCTATGAATGCTTTTTTCGTGAATACGGTTATCCCATTCTTTCAGAAATCCAGTGATATCACTACTGTTATCTGTGAGATATTTACTTAAGCAATCATAAAAAGTACAGATGTAGGCAGTTTGCTTGATCATGTCTTTTATTTCGCCTAGTTTAAGTTCTGCAAAAAGGCGTTCTGTGAGATCGAACAGTGGCATTTCCAGATACTCAGAACGATTGGTCAAAAGTTGTTCCGGCATATTTCCAGCTACAGAATACGTGTCACAAAACTTGTTGAGAGTTGCTAATGCAATATTGTCATTTGGGTGTACCAGTATGTAGAGAGCGTTAACCAATGTGCATACTGCTTGGGAGGCATCCAGCCTGAATGCCTCATCTGAAACCAACGGATAGTCGGAATGGTTCATAAAATACTCAGCAATGTCCTGTATGTTACGGTTGCTTCTTACCAGGATTGCTATTTTGTTGCAAGGAACACCTCTTTCAACCAACTTGTCTACAGTGTCCAGTGTGGTTTGCATCATTCTGTCTTCAATATTTTCACCGCCCAGGAGCTGAATACTGATAGAACCATTAGGATTAGAATGGTGGTCTGGTACTCGCTGGCAGACATCGCTATATGCGCTTTCCAGCTGTTTACATTCCTCAGGACATTTATCTTTCAGGTCTTCAATCTCCAACTTTACTGCTTCTGTGAAAAAAGCATTGTTAAACTCAATGATGTTTCTATCAGAGCGGTAGTTGGTATCCAAAGTTTCTATGCTTACTTTTTTCGCGCTTTTATTAAATTCTTTATCGATATTATTGAGCAGTCTCCAATCGCCGGATCGCCATCTGTAGATACTTTGTTTTACGTCACCAACAATGAGGTTACCTGCATCTTCTCTACTCATGGTTTCTTCGAGCAGCACTTTGAAGTTCTTCCATTGGATGGTGCTAGTATCTTGGAACTCGTCAATCATTATATGGTCGAGTTGAGTGCCAATCTTTTCAAAGATGAATGGCGAATCGCTATCCTTTATCAGTGAATTGAGCAAGGTCTGAGTATCGCTCAAAAGGAAACGGTTTGCCTCTCTGTTCATCTCCCTGACTTTTTTATCTATGCTTCCCAAAAGGCGGAGCTGATTAAGATGCTTTATGGTCAGATCGGTACTTTTGAAGATTCGGGTGAGTCTTGGACGATTATCTTCTGCAAACAGCAGAATAGGGTAGAGCACCGATTCTACATAATTGAAGATATCAGTACAATTTTTTACATCAGATTTTTTGACCCATGCTTCCGGACTTTCCCGACATTTACAGAAAGTATCATTATGTAGATCATCATCACTGTATTTGCCATTTTTCAGCTTGTTGAAATAGCTCCAAATACCTCTCGTTTTTCCAGCTAAGTCGTCTGCCGTAAAGCCTTCTTCTTCAAGGGAATCGAAAAAAGTAGCAGCAATTTCTTTAAGCTGCTCTTTTGCCTTATTGCGCATCTTTTTCATTCGGTCGGTAAAATCCTTGAAGAAATCTTCTTGTTCCATCAATTCTGTCAGCTTGTCGGAATGAGCTTTGTAATAATCCTTGAATATGTTCTCACCGAATTTCTTGATCTGTCCTATGACATTCCAACTCTTATCATCATCAATATTTTCTTTGATATAATCCATAATCCAGAAAAGTAGACGATCGGTATCTTCAAGACTTTCTATAAGTTCATCAACGGCATGCTGTTCTATTTGATAGTCATTGAGTTCTATCCGTAAATTGGCAGTCAGATCAAGTTCACGTGCTAGATTTCTCAATACACTCTGAAAGAACGTATCGATGGTCATAACCCGGAAATAGTTATAATTATGTATGAGCAAATGCAGGGCAGATTCTGCATTTTTCTGAATTTGTTTGGATGAAAGATACGGTAAAGCCTGCTGTATTTGATTTACATAATCGTTTGCTTCTGGTAGTCCGTGTGCAATTTCGTATAATTTTCCTAAGATACGCATTTTCATTTCTTCAGTAGCTTTGTTGGTGAAGGTTACTGCAAGAATGGTTCTGTAGGAAGCAGGATTAGCTATCACGAGTGTCATATACTCGCGAGCCAAAGTAAATGTTTTACCTGATCCTGCACTTGCTTTATAAACAGTTAGTTGTGAACTCATATTTTGTTTTTTTTATGATGTTATTGATATTGTGCCCTAGAAATCATGTTTTATCCATGCTTTTATGAATATTACCAATCTCTAAATAGTTCAAAACCGAAGCGACAGCCTATGCCATTAAACTTCGTGTTTTTGAAGGCTGCAAAGAATCCTAATGTAATAGCTCTTGTTGTTACTCCATATCCCCATTCTGTATATGGGTGTAAATGGTTTACAACAAGACTGCTTACATACAGACGCTCTGCTTCTATATATTTCCCAATCAGGGGGAGCCATGCAGTTGCAATCATGGGCGCTTCATAAGTGAAATTTCCGCGAACGTAATAATCACTGGCATTATACCATTGGGATGGCAGTAATTCGAATTCTCCACTCCAGCTGTCATTCCAGCCTCCAGGAATATTGTCGTCATGGAAATTGGTATAGTCAACGAAGTCCCAATGATCACCTTTGCGGGTATAAAAGCCAGCTCCTAATCTTATAGAATATGATTGACGGCGTGATGCTTGAAAAATAGTTTGTGCATCTGCTTCTACCCGTTCGTAGTCTATGTTTGAACCTAGTAGGTTTTTCCATCCCTTTTCGTAGTCTATTTTAAAAATCGACCCTTTCTTTCCCCAGGGTAACAGTTCTAATGCCACAGCTGGTGCTACTGATACATATTTGCTTGGGTAATTAAACAGTTTATAGAAACTTTCTATTACAGCTTTTCGGGTATGTGAAACCAAGCCAATCTCAAAACCGACATAGTCGTTGAAACTCCAGTGGTTTGTAAGACGAAGGTAATCATCTTTAAACTCTGTCAGTTTTCTGTTGTTTGCCTCAATATCTGTAGAAATTTCCGGTAATGACAATCCTGGATATTCTGAGAATAGTGGATATAGAAAATCGTTATCTTCAGGTTTGCTGATGCCTAACATCTTTCGTGCGACACGATTATTCGATATTCTATTGCCGTTACCGATTTCTAACTTCAGATATCCATTGTGCTTCGGGTTATAGTTGAATGTCAATGGTATATTGAAATAAAATCTGTGTTGTTTCATACTGTAACCTCCTTTAAAGCGAAGCCCCAATTCCAGATTTTCTGTAAACCTGTAGCCTCCCTTCAGGTCAAACTTGTATACAATTCCTTTTCGCTCGGAGTATCCCATATAGAGTGGGTTGAGAATAGGACTGATACGGAAGTAGCCTTGGTTTTGCTTTCCGAAGCCTTGGGAAATCCTGTTTAATACATTGTCACCGATAACATCCCAAAGTATGTCTTTTGCAAAGTTTTTCTCTGGTGTGTTGTTATTCAAGGAATCTGTTATTTGTTTCCTTTTTTCGTAGAATTTTTTGTATATGTCAGCCTCATCTTGGTTTAACTCAATTGGGCGCACTTTTGCCATTAATGCTGTGTCGGCAACATTATTGAGTGAATCACTTAATATTTTCGGCAGTCCGTATACAGTTGTATACATGCCCGTTATCTTGTTACCCATAAAACTGAAGTTGGCTCTCATGCTGCATCTTGCAGGAGAAAGTGAACCAAATCCGTCTTTACCCATAATAATAGAGATATAGAAACGGGTCATATCATATTCGCCCTCAAAGTCTACCATGCTTATCTTTCCGCTTTGGGAATCAACAATGGCACGTGCTTCAATAACTTGAGTGTTTTTGAGACGTGGATATACGTAGACTTGTGCTTTGCCGAATGGTAATTGGGTGACGGCATATTTATAATATCTGCGATTCTTATAGTGGAAAGGAGAAAGAATATTCGTTTCGAAAAGTGTTTCTCCATATACCGTTGGAGTCATGTATTTCAAAACTGATGACAATGTGTTGCTTCTATGCGGAATGGTGCTTATGTTCAGCAAACGCTTGGCAACTGGTCTGCCATTTGCGTCTAGCGTCATTTGGTTATAAAACTCGCTGATGAATCTTCTGCCACCGCCATGAGCCACCGCATACATTGTCGGTACTAGCATGAGCGTTGCATTACGTTTGTTTGTTTTGATTTGAAATTTAGTGTAGGCATAACTCTTGTGCTCAGCTCTACCTGTTGTGTCAACAGATTGTGAATATTTAAATACCAAACACATCACCGAGTCACTAAAGGTGTCTCTCGGTGACATTCTTCTTGCATGTGCTGCAATAGCCATCATGCAGAAGATAATCGTCAAAATGATGTGTGTTTGATATTTCTTCATCTATTATGAGTTAAGATGTTACTTGGTAGAAAAACTATGCCAAATATTTTGGACAGCAGCTTTCCTAACCAAGATATTTCATAAGGATTCCTATCTTCCCGGATTCTCTCAGTTTGGTGATGCTTTTTTCTCTTATTTGGCGAACTCGCTCACGGGTCAGCCCCATTTTATCACCAATTTCCTCGAGTCCCTTTTCGGTTTCCCCAATTCCGTAGCATGCGCAGATAATTTTCAGTTCGCGATCCTTGAGGCAAACTTTTAAAACCTGTCTTAGGTCTTGTGCCATACTTTCATGGTCAACCTGCTTGTCTGTTCTGGCATCGTCTCCGCTTGCCATTACATCTGCCATAGAGTTGTCATCGTCATCACTGAATGGAGCATCGATGCTTACATGATGACCACTGGCAGCCATGCTCTGAGAAATCTTGTCCTCGTCAACACCTGTTCTGGCAGCAAGTTCTTCAACGCTTGGACGGCGTTGGTTTTCCTGCTCAAACTTATTAATTTCCTGGTTTACCTTATTGAGTGATCCTACCTGGTTGAGAGGAAGTCGAACAATTCGGCTTTGCTCTGCTATTGCCTGTAAAATACTCTGACGAATCCACCATACAGCGTATGAGATAAATTTGAACCCTCGTGTTTCGTCGAAGCGTTCTGCAGCTTTGATGAGTCCGATGTTTCCTTCGTCAATCAAGTCTGTCAAGGTGAGTCCCTGGTGCTGATATTGTTTTGCTACCGACACCACAAAACGTAAGTTGGCTTCAATCAACTTATTTTTTGCTCTTTCGCCAGCTCTACCTCCCTTGCGGATAGCTTGAGCCAATTCTATTTCTTCATCAATAGAAACCATAGGGGCTCTACCTATCTCTACAAGATATTTGTCGAGGGCTTCACTATTACGATTGGTTATACTCTTTTGTATCTTAAGCTGTCTCATTATCTTTCCTCTTAGTTACACATTGCACAATTGGCGCAAAGATAATAAAAATATTGATACACGACTAGAATTATAACTTACTTTAACGTAATTAACCTAACTTACTCATTTAAAGGTTATTTTACCGTCTTGTTCTTAACAAAACTTTGAAAAGCGTCATCGTATCCGTTAAACACGTTGATGTCTACCTCTCCATGTATTCCTGCAACTCTTCCGTCGGGGCAGAGTTGCCAATATACTAATCGGATGTCTGGTTTATACTCTCCATATCGTGCAATCCAAACCTGGTAGTTATGTTTCAGATCGGGAGCCTTTGGCAGATAGCGATTTACGAAAGTTTGGCTGATGTAAAGAATAGGCTTAACACCTGTTGCTCTCTCTACTATTCTAAGCCAAGTTCTAATGCGTGCAAACAAGACTCCAGACCCTCCCATTTTCTTGATTTGACTAGGAAGCGGTTCTACATCAAGAACTGCAGGAAAATCGCCTTTCCTAATGATACTGTGTCTCAGAAAGTGTCGTGCCTGTTCGGCAGCAGGTGTTATGGTGGTAAAAAAGTGGTAGGTTCCAACCTTGTAACCATGTGCTTTTGCATCACGATAATCTTTTCTATAATATGGATTTAACAGCGATTTACCTTCTGTACTCTTGATATAGATGAAGCGAATAGGGAAGTTTACTGTTCCTGATATGGTCTTTTTGCTGAGACGTCCAAGATGTGTAATGCGTAAACGGTTCCAGTTGATAGCATATTTTTTTCTGCCTTTTCCATGCTGGTATTTGCTCAGATCAATGCCATAAATACGTTCCGATGTATATACGAGTCTTTCGCCTTTATAGCGGTCATTTTTCCATTCGCCTATTCGTAAAGGCTTCTTGGGAGCAATGCTGAATCCGAATCCTTCACGTTTCCCGTTTTTCCAGTAACCTTCATAATAGGTTCCATCGTATCCTTGCCAGCATCCATGACCGTTTGGTCGATAGATACTGTCGGTTGTACCCCGATAATATCCTAGAGAATCAGGTAAGAGGGTATAATCAATAGAGCGTCGAAGTGTGACTCCATGAGCTGTTGCTAAAGATGCTGCAAGTTGAGGTGAAATAGCTTTAACCCCTTCAGGAGTTGTTTCTGAGGAAAGTTGGAATGTGTGGCTTTCTTGTGCAGTTTCTCCATTCATTGCTTTGATGAGTTTGCATGCCTGACTCTTCCATTTTCCGTTTTCGTCTCTATAATAGGCTTGATATGAAATGGAGCGTTTCAACTTGAAATGTCCCTTTTTCTGTACATATTTCAGGGAGTCAATCAGTTTCTTTGCAGAATCGCGTAGTTCCAGTTCGTGTTGGGTATAAGCGCAAATAGAGTTGTAGCCTGCATCCAGAACAGAATGAGAGTGAATATAATAGTTCAGTTCTCCAACTTTCCATTTGGAGTCTCTATACAAACTGTCTAAAGAATCAACTTTCTCTTTAAAGATGCTATCCGCATCTTTGCCAAGATAGTGATTCCGGCTGATGCTGTTGTTGTAGCAAGCGGCAAGTCTTCCTTCACATGAAGGAATCAACGCCCAACGGTTCATAAAGTTGGCAGCCAGTGTCGTAGTGTCTTCGTCGAACCGGAGTATTGTTTTTCCATTTTGAATTAATTCGTAGTGACTGTATACTTTTATGTTTGCTTTTGCCTTGTTCACTCTATCACTTGATGGGTTCAGACAATAATAGCTCCATATGCTGGCGGCAGCCAACAGAATGAGAACTAAACTTGTGATATATAATATTTTCTTTTTCATTTGATGATGACCTCCAATATTTTCTTGGTGGTTTCGGTAATCTTTGTTTTTTCAGACGTACGTTCGCCGATAAGCCAGATGATTTCACCTTTACTATCAGTTAATACATGCTGTGTCTTCTTTTGTATATAGTCAAATTTCCTATCGGTCATATAGTCACTCAACAGTTTGCTACCCTTCATGCCAAAAGGTTGAAATCTATCGCCTTCTTTTACCAGTCGGTAGGTGAGGGGGAAACTGACTTTTTCAGCATCCAAAGTGATACATTGCGATTCTTTGTTTGGCATGAAGTCACCCATATGCGAGAAGATTCTTATCTTGATTTGGGTTCCTTCGTCCATGTTGTAAATGCCTTCTTCTGGCAGTCGGAACGCTCTTTGCTCCTGAATGTTATTCAAGTCTTTTATGTTAGAAATCAACAGCTGTTCTCTGTCGATGACTATCATATAGTCTTCGTTTTTCCAGATTTTACCGACACCACGATCCTGACTGAAGAGGCTTTCACAGATGTCATCAATGACATTGCCATGAAAACCATATCTGCCTAATTCTTTATGGAGTATGAATTCCGGACTTGGAGCATTCATGACAGATACTTTAGGGATATATATAACTTTCCTATTAGAGTCGGTTGTACTGATGCTATCCATGCTCTCAAGTATACTTTTCGCTTGGCGTATGTATTTGGCAGAGAGAGCGATATTTTCACTTGCTGCCGGGTTGATACTTTCTAAAAGAGGTACTACATGATGGCGAATTTTATTTCTTAAAGCATCGTCTTCCAAATTTGTTGAATCTGTGACAAAATCTTGCTTTTTTTCTTTTAGGTATTGCAATATATCCTGTCGGCTGATGCAGAGAAGAGGGCGTAGAATGTTTCCGTTTTTGGGGGCGATGCCTGCTAATCCGTCTACTCCAGATCCTCTTAACAGATTCAAAAGTAAAGTTTCTACATTGTCATCGCGATGATGGGCCACACAAATTCCTCCTGCATGCAAGTCTTTTACTAATTGGGCAAAATAGCTGTAGCGCAAGTTGCGTGCAGCCATTTCGATACTTACCTTGTGCAAATGAGCATAAGCATAAGTATCAAAATGGATTCGAGACAAACTGATTCCCTGTTGTTGGCACAGATTTACACAAAATTGCTCGTCTCTGTCACTCTCTTCGCCGCGAAGGTGAAAGTTACAGTGCGCAGCAGAAATATCCAGTCCTATATTTTTCAAGATAAGCAATAGGGCAACGCTATCGGCACCTCCGGACAAGGCAACGATATATGGTGTTTGCCACTTGAACATACCATGGTGAATAATATATTTTTTGACGATATTTTCAATTTTGTTCATTCTGCGATACTTTAAAAGTATATGATGTTCTTATTACTTTCTGTTTTTCAAAAAGTCTTCTGCCCGCTGCAAATCTTCTGGCGTGTCGATGCCTACAGTTTCTACATCTGTAGTACCAACTTTTATCTTGTAGCCATTCTGCAGCCATCGAAGTTGTTCCAGACTCTCAGCTATTTCTAGTGAGCTTTGTGGCAGTTTGGTTACCTCTTTTAAAACTTCTTTGCGGTAAGCATAGATGCCCAAATGTTTCAGATAAGGAAAACTCTTGAGCCATTCTTCCTCTTCCTTTCCTCTTACGTATGGAATGATGCTGCGAGAGAAATACATAGCAAAGCCTTGATTGTCTACAACAATCTTTGGACTATTAGGATTTTTTACAGCTTCCATACTGGTAAAAGCTTTTCCTAAAGTGGCAATTTGGGTTGTTGGGTCATCAAAACACTGGCAGATGGTTTCCAGTTGACTCTTGTCAACAAAAGGTTCATCTCCTTGAACATTGACAATGACATCCCAGTCTCCACCAATTTTTTCGATAGCTTCTTCTATGCGGTCAGTACCGCTCTTATGATCCTTGCGCGTCATAACAGCTTTACCGCCAAATGCTTCTACAGCATTGAAAATTCGCTCATCGTCTGTTGCAACATAGGCTGCTTCTAGACAACTTGCGACTTTCTCATAAACATGCTGTATCACTGGTTTGCCATCTAACATGGCAAGTGGCTTTCCTGGGAAACGTGTTGATGCGTATCTTGCTGGAATAATTCCTATAAATTTCATAATCTTTTATATTTAAACCTGTTTACTATTCAATTCATGCGATTCGTTTAACTTCAAATAAAAAAAGTTGCACTTCCGCAGACGCAAAAGTACAACTTTATTTTGTATTCACCAAAAAACTTTTTGTTTTTTTTGAAAAACCTCAGAGAATATTTAATGTTCTCCCATTTTTTTTATTCGTATCTGATAGCCTCGATAGGGTCGAGCCTTGCTGCCTTCTTTGCAGGATACCATCCAAAGAAAACACCAGTAAATGTACAGACTGCAAAACTCATAATAATGCTCCAAGGCTCTATTTGGGTGGCTATATGGAAGAAAGAGTTCAGACTGAGCGATAAACTAACTCCCAATATCACTCCTATAATACCGCCAGTTACAGAAAGTAAGATAGCTTCTATCAGAAACTGGTTCAAAATATCAATACCTCGTGCGCCCACACTCATTCGAAGACCTATTTCGCGGGTGCGCTCTGTTACAGATACATACATGATGTTCATGATTCCGATGCCGCCTACCAGCAGCGAGATTCCTGCCACGGATCCGAGCAGGATGGTGATTGTAGACATGGTAGAATTCATCATGCTTGAAATTTCCTCTTGAGAGCGGATATTGAAGTCATCTTCATCTGCTTCAGTAGTATCTGTTGCGTCTTTCAATTTGTGGTTGCGTCGCAAGATTTCTGTAATCTGATCTTGGGCAGGTTGAGAAGCCTCTTCGGTGATAGCTGAGCAGACGATGCCTCCTAAATAGGTTTGTGCCATAATTCGCTTCATTACTGTTGTATAGGGGGCAAGTACCAAATCATCCTGGTCCATACCCATACTATTGTAACCTTTCTTCTTCAAGACACCGATTACTCTGAATGGAATGCTGTTAAATCGCACAACCTTACCGATAGGATCACTGCCATCAGGGAAAAGATAGTCAACTACAGTCTGTCCCAAAATACAAACTTTAGATGCTGCCTTAATGTCTGTATCAGTAAACATTTCTCCATCTGCCACTTTCAGTTGTCGGATGGAAAGATAGTCTTGGTTTACACCATAAATGGAACTTTGGGTGTTGTTGTTTCCGTAGATCCACTGTCCGGAACTGTTTACGGTAGGAGAAATAGCTGAGATATAATTACATTCGTCTTTGATGCTCTGATAGTCGGCTTGCTTCAGCGTCTCCATTGACGAAGCATCCTGTCTCACACCGCCACGCATGTCTGCACCTGGTGAAATCATAATCATGTTTGATCCCATCTCTGCGATGTTTGCCTTGATGCTGGCTTTACTTCCTTGTCCGATGGCAAGCATGGTAATAACCGCAGCAATACCGATGATGATGCCAAGTGCGGTAAGGAAAGAGCGCATTTTGTTGGCAGCAATGGCGCGGATGGCTATTTTGAAAAGATTCTGATAATTCATTTTACTTGTTGTAATGTTAAATGTTAAAATGTTAAGTGTTAAGTGAAAACTTCGTTTGCTATTGGATGCTAAGTAATTTAACATTCAACACTTAACATTGAAAACTTATTCGTCCGTGTTGGCCGGCAAGGCTGCCAGACCTTCGGCTGCCGAGAGAATATGTTCGTTATAGGTGTCGCTGATGATGTGACCATCACGCAGTTCAATATTACGACTCGAATAATTTGCAATGTCTGGGTTGTGGGTAACGAAGATGATGGTTCTTCCTTCAGCATAAAGTTTCTGGAAGAGTACCAGAATCTCGAAACTGGTTCTGGTGTCGAGATTACCCGTTGCTTCATCAGCAAGTATCACAGCGGGGTTGTTGACCAACGCACGAGCTATTGCTACTCGCTGCATCTGTCCTCCAGACATCTGATTACTCTTATGATAGAGACGTTCTCCTAAACCAACAGCTTTCAGCGATTCGATAGCACGTTGCTTTCGTTCTTCTGCGCTTACGTTCGGGTTGTACATCAGTGGAAGTTCTACATTTTCTACACTTGTAGTCTTCGGTAGAAGATTGTAGTTCTGGAAGATGAATCCAATCTTTCGGTTTCTAAGAATGGCGCGATCATTACGTGACATCTTTCGTACGCTTACTCCATCCAGATAGTATTCGCCACTGGATGGGGTATCGAGACAACCTAGCTGGTTCAGCAGGGTAGATTTACCTGATCCTGATTTACCCATGATGGTAACAAACTCACCTTCGTATATTTTAAAGCTTACACCTTTTAGGGCGTGGACAGTTTCCTCACCCACAAGAAAGTCGCGACGAACATTGTCGAGTTCTATCACAACTTTCTTTTCGCTGTTTGCTTGAATATTGTCGTTTGCCATACTCTTATTTTTTATTTTTTCTTTCCTCTAGGTCCAGGACCGCTAATCAAACCTTGACTTTGTTGAGGCTCCTCATTCTCTTCAGGGGTATTAACTATGATTTCAGTTACAATCTTCTGTCCCTTCTTCAAACCCTTGATAATTTCAGTATGTATACCGTCGCTCTGACCGATGGTTACAGAATGAGCTGTAAGGGTATTGTTAGCAAGAGTCCAAACTTTGTTTTTTCCTTTACAGTCAACAATCTTGATATTCTTTCCCACTGTTTCCTTGGTTGGAGTAAAGCGGAGTGCTTTGTTGGCAACGGCAAGAATACCAGCTCGTTCTTGTGTAAAGATGGTAACATTTGCAGTCAGTCCTGGTTTTAACTTGAGATCTGCGTTGGGTGCAGAGATGACAACCTCGTAAGTGACTACATTGTTTGTTGTAGTAGCTTCCAGACGAACCTGTTTTACTGTTCCCTGGAATACATCGTCAGGATAAGCATCTACTGTAAAATTAACGCGGTCGCCTTCTTTTACACCGCCTATATCAGCCTCGTCAACATTTGCAATCACCTGCATGTTGGTCAGATCTTTAGCGATAGTAAAGAGCTCTGGTGTATTGAAGCTTGCTGCTACGGTCTGTCCTTCCTCTACGCTTTTTGATATGACAGTTCCATCTATTGGCGATGTAATTGTAGCATAGCTCAGGTTGGTTTGGGCTTTCTGTACATTTTCCTTGGCCGAAGCTACTTGCTCTTTCGCCTGGCGATAGGTGAGAAGCGCATTTTCATAATCGTCAGCACTTACCAAACCTTTCTTATAGAGGGTCTGGTAGCGGCTCATGTTTGCACTCTGATAGTTCAAACTGCTTTGCGCACTTGCCAGGTTAGCTTTGGCAGTATTCAACTCGCTCATCAGGTTGGTTTTGTCGAGCTCAGCTATGACTTCACCTTTTTTTACCTGCGAATTGTAATCAACATAAAGTTTGTTTACAATACCACTCACCTGTGTACCAACCGTTACAGAAGTTACTGCTTCAATAGTACCGGTTGCAGTTACACTATTCTGCAATGTTTGTGTGGTTACAGCTTCCTGCTTGAAGTCTATTTGCTCTTCGTTTTTACTTCCAGAGAACAGCCATGCTGCCACAGCTACGATGATTACCACAATCATGGCAATCCAGATTTTGCTGATTCTAAGTTTTTTCATAAAAATGTATGTATACCTATTAATGATTTGCAATTTGTTTTCGGATGTTAATACCAATCTTTCTCTTTAGATTCTGCCGTTTTGGTAGAATTTCAACATGTTGATATTCAGAATGGTAAGATACTTTGCCTGAAGTTCGTTCTGCTTAGCCTTCAGAAGATTATCTTTGCCAGTTCTCAATTCTACGATGTTCTTTAATCCCAGTTTAAACTGCTCACTTAACAGATCGTAGCTTGTTTGGGCACTCTCGCTGCTCACCTTGGCTGCCTTAAACTGGCTTTGGTTTGTATTAGCCTGCAACCAATAGTTTTCGATAGTAGAGTAGAGCTTAGTTTGCTCATTCTTTATATCGAGCAAGATGCTTTCACGCTGAATGAGTGCTTTATTGACAGAAGTCTTGGTCTGTCGGTTATCAAAGAGAGGAATACTGACACCGATTCCGCCACCCATGCTGAAGTTGGTTTTCATCTGACTGCCCCAACCGTTTTTGTTCATGGATGTGGTGCTGGTCGTAGCTCCTGCATTTGCGCTGATGGTTGGCAACTTTCCTGCCTTTGCAATCTTGATGTTCAGATCGTTCTGGTCGAGTTTGTTTTGGTAGCTCAAAAACTCAGGGCGATTCTGAAGCGCAGCTGTATAGACACTGTTCATTCCTGGGATAGAGGCCAGAGCCATCTGGTCAGTTGTGCTTGGAATAGCGATGTCGAAAGCTTCTTCACTGGTAATCTGCAGGAGTTCCTTCAACTGTCGTTTATAGTTTTTAACGTTACTTTCAGCCTGCACGATGTTAAACTCATCTTGTGCTCTCTGTGCTGTAAGTTGTGCTAAGTCTGCTTGGCTCATCTTGCCAATTTTTACCATTTCCTTACCACGCTCTTCGTTTTGAACACTCGACTGATAACTTTCTTTGTTTACGCTGATAGCCTCTGTAGAGTAGAGTATCTGTACGTAAAGTTGAGCTATCTGTTCTTGCAGGTTGAGGGCTTGTGCTGTCGAATCGAGTTGTGCCGCTTCCTTTGCCAGCTTGTTCAGTTTCACCTGATTTCTGTTTTTGTTTCCGTTCCAAATCGTGTAATTGCCCATCACGCTATAGCTGCCATTGTAATATACCTTGTCGATGGAAGCTTTGCTGAAACCTTCTCCGCTGATTCCATCAGAAACCCAAGGTGTATAGCTTACACTTTGATTGGTGCTGGCAGAGAGCGATGGCAGAAGCGCTGACTTTGATTGCAGATAGTCCTCCTGAGCTGAAGCTTTTGTGAGTTGAGTCTTCTGCAGTTGAATGTTGTTAGCCAGTGCGTAACTGATACAATCCTGCAGTGACCATTGCTTAGCTTGTACAGCGATAGGAGCCGACATGATGAACAGCGCTACCGCCATGTTTTTAAAACTTGCGTTCATACTCTTTTTACTTTTTGTTTTCATCTTTACAGATCTCTTTGCATCTGTTCTGATTAAATGTGGATTAATGTTCTTACTTTCCATAATTGCAAATCTTAATAGGATACATCATTTTTAGCTTTGACGTAAGCGTCGCCCATTAAGTTGCAACTGATATGTGTTTTTGATTAAAAACGTGATGATAGGTTTAATATTCTCATTTATCTTTAACAATCCTTTTCATAGTGAAAGATTTCTTTTGCTTTTTCCACATTAATTTATTTATATTTCTCAAAAAAATGTTTCTTCTTTCGTTATCTTCGCTGAAATTGTGTAACTTTGCAGAAAAATTTTAAGAAAGGAATAAAATAAATGCCGTTAAGATTACCAGATAAGCTTCCAGCTATCGAACTGCTGAAGCATGAGAATATATTCGTGATGGACGAAAGTCGTGCGCATAAACAGGAGATTCGTCCGTTGAAAATCTGTGTGCTCAATTTGATGCCCCTCAAGATTACGACAGAGACAGATCTCGTTCGTCTTCTGTCGAATACTCCTCTTCAGTTAGAGGTTTATTTTATGAAGTTGAAAAGTCACACGCCAAAGAATACTCCAATAGAGCACATGATGATGTTCTACAAGGATTTTCAGGAACTTTCCAAACAGAAGTTTGATGGAATGATAGTTACCGGTGCTCCTATCGAAACGATGGCTTATGAGGAGGTAGAATATTGGCCTGAAATCAAAGAGATTTTTGATTGGGCCCGTACCCATGTTACTTCAACACTCTATATCTGCTGGGGTGCCCAGGCTGGTCTTTATCATTTCTATGGTGTTCCTAAGTATCCTTTAGAGAAGAAGATGTTTGGTATTTTTAAGCAGAAGCCTCTCGATTTGTCTCAGCCAATCTTCCGCGGTTTCGATGATATCTTTAATATGCCTCATAGTCGCCATACGGAGGTAAGACGTGAGGATATTGAAAAAGTGCCAGGACTTGACATCATTGCCGAATCGCCTGAAAGCGGTGTCAGCATTGTGATGGCCAGAAACGGCCGCGAATTCTTTGTGACGGGTCATCTTGAGTATGCGCCAAACACGCTGGATAAGGAATATAAGCGTGATATGGGCAAGCGTGATGATGTAGAACTGCCAAAAAATTATTATTATCATGACGATCCTAATGAAGAACCTCTGGTGACATGGCGTGCTCATGCCAACCTCTTCTATAGTAATTGGATCAACTATTATGTTTATCAGGAGACTCCTTACAATATTGACGAAATCAGTTAATTTGTGAAGGAGTTGGATGATTTCGAGATTGATTTCTTATGCAAACATTAGAATTATTGGCGCCTGCCAAGAACTTGGAATGTGGTATTGCTGCCATTGATCATGGTGCAGATGCCGTATATATTGGTGCACCTCGTTTTGGTGCACGAGCAGCAGCAGGCAATTCGCTGGAAGATATCAGACAGTTGTGTGATTATGCTCATCAGTTTGGAGCAAAGGTTCATGTTACAGTGAATACTATCATCTATCAGGATGAGATGTTGGATACGCTTAAGATGATCCAGCAATTTGATGAGATTGGTGTTGATGCACTTTTGCTGCAGGATATGGGTGTGCTTACTGAGGTGAGGGCGCAGAATTTGTGGAGTAGAGAATTGCATTCCAGTACCCAGTGTGATGTAAGAACTCCAGAAAAGGCGTATTGGCTTACCACGTTAGGTTTCAAACGTGTTGTTCTGGCTCGTGAGCTTTCGCTCGATGAAATCAAGGCGATCCATCAGGCGATTCCTGATAGAGAAATAGAGGTCTTTGTACATGGAGCGCTCTGCGTAAGCTATTCGGGTGTATGTTATGCTTCTGAGAAGTGTTTCGGGCGCTCTGCTAATCGTGGAGAATGTGCACAGTTTTGTCGTATGAAGTTTGATCTGCTCGATTCCAATGGACAGGAGATAGAACATCAGCGTTATCTGTTGTCTCTCAAGGATCTTTGTCAGCTTGATCATCTTAAGGATCTTGCTGATGCTGGTGCTACTTCGTTCAAGATAGAAGGAAGATTAAAAGATATCAACTACGTCAAGAATGTGGTGGCTGCCTATAGCAGACAACTCGATGCAATCGTAAAAGCTGAACCGCGTAAGTATCGCCGTGCATCGGTGGGACATGTTCAATATAATTTTACACCTAATCTGAAGAAGACTTTCAATCGTGGCTTTACCCATTATTTCCTAAATGGGCGACAGCCGGATATTGCTTCTTTCGATACACCGAAAGCTATCGGCGAGTTTGTGGGTAAGGTTAAGGAGATACGTGGCAACATTTCTTTCAACGTAGCCACAGTAGCCAGCTTTAAAAATGGCGATGGACTGTGTTTTATCAATGATGACCGTGAGTTGGAAGGCTTTCGTGTGAACAGAGTAGAGGGCAATCGCCTCTATCCGTTTGGAATGCCTGAACATTTGCGTCCGGGCATGGCTCTTTATCGTAATAACGATCGGGCTTTCGAGGCTTTGCTGGCTCGTAAGTCTGCTGAACGTAAAATCTATATTGTCATAGCAATGGAGCCTGTGATGGGTAATGAGTTCAAGGAAGAGCCACAGGGGGTAAAGGCTGTTGTCAACATCATGAAGACAAAAGAGGCTGATGGTGGCTTGATTTATCAGGTGGCTGAGGTGTTTAAAGAGTTGAAACTCGAAAAGGCGAAACGCCCGCAGGGCGAAAATATAAAGGCTCAGATGAGCAAACTGGGCGATACGATTTACGAAGCTTACCAGGTAGAACTTCTGAAGGGAATGGAGACATACTTCGTTCCGAACAGTATTCTCACTGCTATCCGGCGTGAATTGATAGATGAACTTACCAAGGCAAATCAGAAACAGCTTGATAAGTCGTTGTGGGGTGGATGGGATAGAACCCTGTTCAACAATGGTTTTGGATTCAGTCAGCCCGGTGAGCACCGACTTACGAAAGAGGAATTTACTTGGCAGCCGGAATACGGAAAATGGGGATACCTCTATAATATAGCTAACTATGATGCAAGAGATTTTTATCAGATTCATGGTCTGTCGCCAGTAGTTCCGGCATTTGAGTTGGGTAAGAATATTCCTTCTGCATGGGATGCTAAGACCCAGGAAGAATATGATGAGAATATAGAAAAAGACAAGGCAAACCGAAGTATGCAACCTAAGTTTACCAATGAAAAGGGAGAATCGCTCCTGATGCAGTGCCGCCATTGTATCCGCTATTCGTTGGGCTACTGTGTGAAGCGTGGAGGCAAGAAACCATCCTGGCGAGAGCCTCTCTTCCTGCAGTTGGGTGACGGCCGCCGCTTCCGTCTGGAGTTTGCCTGCAACGAATGTCAGATGAACTTATATAGTGAGAAATAAATGAAAAAGAAATGGACGATACAGATTCTTTGTATGCTGGGCATCCTCTTGATGTTCAGCAGTTGTTATCATCGCCGTGCTCATCACCAGATGCATGCAGCTATGGTAGAGTACAGCAATAAACAACTCGATTCCATTTCGTTTTCTACTACCCATCATTATACCAACAAATTCAATTTTCTGGTATTCAAGGATTCCCTGGAATTGATAGCGCAACAGCCTGAAGAATTTTTGAGCAATTTGCCTATCGACTCCTTCGCCGTCCGAAAGAACTGCCTGCTGGTGGTTACGGATATCCGTATGGTTCCTCAGGATTCTGTAGATTCAGTTTGGGTGCAGTTGGCTACTGAAGATAATCAGTTTGGCTGGACCCGTGAGTCCCGTCTGTTGCCGAAGGTTGTTCCCGATGATCCTATTTCGGAATTCATCATGACCTTCAGCAATACTCACTTGCTCATCTTCCTGGTTATCATTATTCTCATAGCCGTAGCCTATACAGTTCGTAAGATTTTCCATAGCAATGGTAAACTGGTTCATTTTAATGATATTGATTCACCATATCCTACAGCCTTGGTGCTTATTGTTTCGATATCAGCAACCTTCTATGCAACCATTCAGTTGTTTTTGCCAGAAGTATGGCGTCATTTTTATTTTCATCCTACGCTCAATCCTTTTGCCGTACCGCCTATATTGGGCTTTTTCCTGGCTACAGTCTGGGCGATACTGATAGTAGGACTGGCTTGTGTTGATGAGGTGAAACACCGTTTGCCGGCAGGTGATGCAGTTCTGTATCTGGGTGGTTTAGTGGGTGTTTGCGCCATTGATTACATCATTTTCAGTGTTACTACCTTATATTATATAGGTTATTTACTGCTAGTAGCCTATATATGGTTTGCCATACGGGTTTATCTGTTTCCTCATAAATAAGGATAGGGGGTGCAGGAAAAAATATGTACCTTTGCACCCGTTATGAAAAAAATAGTATTTTATAGTAAAAAGAGCGTATGCATTGGTTTGGCAGCGGTAGCGTTGCAGGCTAGTGCTGCGGATAACGAAAGGGCTATTTGCTCTGACCTGTCATTGGGTACGAGTGAAAAGTTTGCAGAAGCTAACGGCTTGCTGGCTGATAGCAGCCGAGTTTATGACATTGATGAAGTTGTGGTTGTTTCGCAGCCTAAGGAGAATTTCCGTCTTCGTCAACAGCCTCTCAGCAGCACTTCCTTTGGTTCTTATCAGATGCAGCGATTGGGGTCTCGCGATTTGCGCGAACTTTCCTGCTATGTTCCTAACTTCGTAATGCCAAACTATGGATCGCGTTTTACCAACGCCATGTATGTGCGCGGTATTGGAAGTCGTATCAACAGTCCGGCTGTAGGAATTTATCTTGACGGAATTCCAGTGTTGAGCAAGGCAGCTTTCAATCTTCACCATTATCAGACCAGCCGTATAGATATTCTCCGTGGTCCACAGGGAACACTTTATGGTCAGAATTCTGAAGGTGGTTTGGTGCGCATCTATTCACGCGATGCTTATGATTGCAAGGGCACCTACGTTAATCTGGGATTGGGCTCTCATTTCTATCGTAATGTAGAAGCGGCTCATTATATGAAGCTTTCACCTCGTATCGCATTAGGGATAGCTGCTTTTTATGATGGACAGAAGGGATTCTTCCATCGTGCAGGAACCAGCGATTATGCCGACAATTATGATGAGGCTGGCGGTAAGTTTAATCTTAAGTTCCGTTTTGATAGAGGATGGAGCATGGATTTGCTAGCCAATTACCAATTTGTCTATCAGCATGCATTTCCTTATGGTCAGTTGGATTTAAACAGTGGCAAGGCTGCATTGCCAAATACAACATTCCCTGGGCTTTATCGCCGCAACATGCTGCTTTCGGGTGTCAATCTTCGTCATGAAGGAGCGAAATGGGATTTTGCTTCTACTACCAGCTATCAGTTCCTGGATGACAATATGAAGATGGATCAGGATTATCTTCCTGGAGATTATTTGAGCTTGCAGCAAGATCAGTTACAGAATTCTATCACTCAGGAGTTTACATTTAAGAGTCGTCAGCCTTTCTTCGGCTTCTGGCATCTTACCCAGGGTGCATTCTTCTCCCATGTGTGGTTGAAGACAAATGGTCCTGTAAAATTCGGTTCTGCATTGACGAAGCCTATCAGTAACGTTATCCTGAGTCAGATGCAGCAGGCAATGCCTCCGGCAATGGCTAGCGGAGTTTCTGTCAATGTAGATATGGGAGCTCCGGGTTTGTTCCATACTCCTCAGAGTAATTTGGGTCTCTATCACGAGAGTACGTTTGATCTTTCTTCCCGTCTGAAAGCAACGCTTGGTTTGCGTTACGATTTCATGCATACAAGTATTCATTACGATACTTATGCTTATATGGCGATGACAGCTAAGGTAATGGGCAGGGAGGCTACTTATACTTTGCGTTCAATGCTCAACCGCAAAACGGGTGATGATTACAACCAGCTCCTGCCAAAATTTGGCTTAAGTTACCAGCTTGATGAGCAGGGTAGCAATGTTTATGCCACGGTGAGCAAGGGCTATCGTGCAGGCGGTTATAATATCCAGATGTTCAGTGACATCTTGCAGACCGAATTGAATGCTAACCGTCAGCATGCGATGCGAGGCAATTATGACGTTCCTCATACCGATGAAGATTATGATAGGGTGAACCAAACTATTGCCTTTAAGCCGGAAACCTCATGGAATTATGAGGTTGGAACGCATCTCAATCTTTTTGATCATCGTCTTCATTTCGATTTGAGTGCCTTCTATATGCAGGTTCGCAATCAGCAACTCTCTGTGATGGCAGGGACCTATGGCTTTGGCCGAATGATGGTTAATGCAGGTAAGAGTCACAGTTGTGGTATTGAAGCCGCGCTCAAGGGTCAGGCTTTCGACGGTGCTTTTGATTGGGGTGTAAACTATGGTTTTACACGCGCCGTATTTGATGAATATACTGATGGCGAGGGTGATAAGGCTGTGAATTATAAGGACAAGAAGGTTCCTTATGTTCCCCAGCATACGATAGCAGCCATGGCTGACTATCATTTGGGACAGTTTACCTTCGGATTGAACATGAATGCGCAGGGCAAGACTTACTGGGATAATGCCAATACCTACAGCCAGAAGATGTATTTCGTGATGGGTGCGCATTGTGATATTGATTTCAGCAAGATGAGCATCAGTATCTGGGGAAAGAACCTCACGGATACTAATTATAATACCTTTGCTGTAGATAATGCAGCAACAGGAAAGAAACTGTATTTTGCCCAGCGTGGCAATCCTTTCCAATGTGGTGTTGATCTGAAATTCCACTTTTAGGATTAAATAGAAAAGGAGTTCCGGCATTCTGAAATGCTAGAACTCCTTTTCTTTTTTATCTCATTTATTTCCTTCTTTTATTTTAATTCTCCATAGCCTACCAGCCGGTCGGTGCGGTCGCTCTGAGCCCGATAGTAAACCAGTACATTGTATTTGTTCTGGGTCTGATAGAAATTTCCTTCTGATGGGAGCAGCCTGATGCTTCCGTTCTCCATCTTCATGAGATACTGATAACTGTAATAACCTTGCTTCATGAAGAGACGTGCGTGATAGGTTTTTGTCATTTCATCATATTCCATCCGATATTCGGGGAGGAAACGGCCGTAGGTCCAATCTGCGTTCAGATAAACATCGCCTGGCAGTTTTGGAGCTTTCAGGGTAAAGTGAATCTGTGCATATTCGCAGGTGTTGTTGTTTTCTACGTTGTCGCTGTTGCGGATATAAAACGAACCTTTGGCAGCTTCATCGTAAACGTAATTGGGGCGAGGGCTGTCAGTCATTACCTTTACCTGATAGTCGCTTCCATCCCAATCTATAGCGTCTATTCCCATGGTTGGATGGTCGGTGTCCAGAAACTCAAACTTTCTGTATTCATTGCCCGCATCGAAAATCAGAGCTCTTACATGCTGCCAACTCATTTTCCCCGCACTCAGGTAGTCGGGTTTAGGGTTGATGACAGCATTGTCCCATCTTCCGTTCTGAAGCACTACGATGTTCAGCTGGTTGGGGTGAGTGATTCTCAGCTGGCTGTGATCCAGTTCCATTTTCAGTTGCTGATGGTCCTTCTGGATATCTATATCTGTTGTAGAAGTAGCTTCTAACTTCAGTTTAACCAATGGTTGAGGCTCTGTAATCATCCAGCAGGCTGTAAACATTTTGCCTTCTTCCTCGTTTTCCGCATTGTCGTCATAAACCGTCAGTCTGTAGTTGCCGCTCATGGTAAGTTGGCAGTCGGCATTGGGAATTGCCAGATGATAATGAGTGTAAGGATGATTGGTGTTGATGGATTGCTCTACATCTTCAATAATCTGATTGCCGTTGAAGCCTCTCATATAGTCGCTTTCAAAGAGCGAAGAAGATACGTTCCAGTTTGCATCACAATGTTCAATCTTGTAGCTGTACCGATGATAATCGTGCGTCATATCGTCAAAATCGATATGGATAGGTTCTCCGCCCAGTGACGATACTGGGAGCGATAGCCAGTTGATTCCGCCTACAACCTGTAGGGTTCTGACGCGCTGGTTGAATATCTCGTGCTGCTGCGCCCAGGCAGGATAGGTAAACAGAAAGAGAAGGGAGATGATAGTGTATAATTGTTTCATATGGCTTCGTACGTATATATAAAAAAATAACTTGCAGTAGCCTTTTGGTAAAGAACTAAATGCAAGCTTAAACAATCTAAATTAATACATGAAAACACTTTTGTAGTCGATAGGGGAATCGAACCCCTATGCCAAGATTGAGAATCTTGTATCCTAACCATTAGATGAATCGACCATTAAAAATGTCTCTACTGATCTCACGACTTATAGAGACTCAAATCTAATACCATGAAAAACACTTTTGTAGTCGATAGGGGAATCGAACCCCTATGCCAAGATTGAGAATCTTGTATCCTAACCATTAGATGAATCGACCAACGGTACATTTTTCTGACGATAACTTGCGGAAGGTGGGGGATTCGAACCCCCGGTACGGTAACCCGCACGGCAGTTTAGCAAACTGCTGGTTTCAGCCACTCACCCAACCTTCCAGTCGGATTCTTAACCGAATCAACCAAGCATCGTTCTCAAATGCGAGTGCAAAGGTACTACATTTTTCTGATTCTACCAAATCTTTTTGCAACTTTTTTTCGATAAAAATGCATTTTCTTCATAACTGCCACATTATCAGGGGTTGTTTTCTCCAACTTTTTTGTAGTCTTTTGCTTATAAAAACAAATAGAGGCGGACTTCTTTCTCAGAAATCCGCCTCTTGTAAAAGAAAGGGCCGCTCGATGATGTGATGAAACTCCGAATGTATAAACATTTGAGAGTTCTCCGCCTTTGTAATCCACCGGCTTTTCAGCTTACCTGCCTGGCAGTTTATGTGGCCCGCCATGAGCAAGAGAATGTCCTCTCGGTTTCAATAGTGTAATTTGATGAGTATCCCGATCGAACCGAAACGACCCTTATTCCTTTTAGCACCCAAGCATCATCACGATGCAACGATGCAAACATCTTAGTCATTATTTGATAATGCAAAGATAATGCAATATTTTGAAACTACCAAATGTTTTAGCTGTTTTCTTCGAATATTTTTTCGAAATATTTTCTCAGTTCCGTTTTGTCCTCTATAATATTACGCAGTTCGTTGAGCGCTTTCTCATTAGGGGAGTTGGGAATCCATAGCCTGATGTATCCGTTTCTGGAATATTTCTCGTCCATGTGCTGGCTGAACCGCTCCCATTGCTGCTCCTTGTCATCAGCTGGATTGTTTTCTTTACCATACTGTATGGCGCGCAGAAATATCTCGTGAACATCAATATCGCGATCGGCTTCTGCCACAATCTTGCCATAGATGCTGCGAGGCTGACGGCTGGATGAAGCCCGATGGTCCTCAACAGCTTCTTTCATGATTTTAATCTGCTCCGGACCGAACCAGCGCTTCAGTCTTGCATCTGCCTGCAGAATCTTACCGCTGGTAATATGGTGAATGGCACGCGGACCGCTCATCCCCAGGTCGTGGTAAGCGGCTATTACATACACCATATCGATGTCGGCTCCGGTTACCGGAACCAGTTTCAGAGAGTTTCTGATGACTCGGGTAACATGTCTGAGTCCATGACTTTCGCCAAAAGCATTATATTTGGGGAGAATCTGTTTCTCCACAAAGTCCATGATTTCGAGATTTACCTGTTGCTTCATAGATATTCCTCCACTTTATTTATATAATAAGGTACGCGCGTACATTATTATTAGTTTATTATTGTTCAATTCGCCATTCCGATGATGATCAGGGATGATACAATGCCGAAACAGAAGATGTTCAGAGCTGTTTTGCCTAGAATTCTGTTCAGTTCTCTGCCTTCACCGATCTTTTTCATCTCCATATAGGTTCTGTTGTGCAGAACGATATAGAGTGATGCAAGCGGCAGGAACATGCTGCTGGCTTCATGCTGAAATACTTCGTAGATGGTGACACCTATTATGGTAAGGATGGCCAGATTGCCCAATGCGCAGTATAACCGCTCGGCATTCTTCTTTCCTATGTGAACCACAAGTGTCTTCTTGCCGGCTCTCAGATCGTTGTCATGATCACGATAATTGTTCAGGATGAGAAGCGTATCAACTACCAGTCCGCAGGCTACAGATAAGAGAACCGCTTCCATGCTTACTCCCTGCATGGTTTCGGGCATTATGAGATAGTAAGTGCAGCATACGGGTACAATGCCGAAGAAGAGCAGTACCAGAAGATCGCCCATGCCCAGATAGCTGAGACAGGTAGTATAGAGGAAACAGAAGACTACGCAACAGATGCCTACGATGACCATTTCCCAACCACCGAAGAGAACCAGCGGAAGTCCTATGGCGCAACCCAGAAGGGTAGTGAGGATGATTCCCCATTTCATGGCTCCCAATGTAATCCAGCCTTCAGCGCAGGCTCGTTTCGGTCCCAGTCGGGTTTCGTCGTCATTACCATGTTTGAAGTCGAAATAGTCGTTCACCAGATTGCTGTCTATCTGCATCACCCATGCAAAGAGCAGGCAGAGTAGGGCTGGTAATGTCTGTATCTGCTGAGCGTCTTTATACGCCAGCGCAATACCCAATAAAACAGGAACAGCCGCCGCCGTCAGAGTCTTCGGGCGAGCGGCTAGATACCATGCTTTTATAGAATTTGTTTCTATCATATTCTGAAAAGATTAATATTGAATCTCCTGAAATTCTTAAGGAAAATCAGAAAGATTAATTGAAGAAGTTCCAACTTACTCCAATACGGAACACTCTCTCGTTCATCGGATAATGAGGAGCGAAGAAGTAGTTCTTGTCGCCCTGTCCTGCATTGATGTGGCTCATCATTACGAAGAAACGGGTGTGCTTGATGTGAACGTTGGCGTAAACATTGACGATAGGATAGTTGCCTATCTTTACGTTGTTCTCGCCGTTGCCCTGCACCGTATACTGTCCCATATAAGGTGAATAGTCGGGAGCTTCATAGCTTGTAAAGTAGCGCATGTCAGCACCCAGGTCTACATTCAGCACCTTTACTACCTTGAACTTGATGTAGAGGTTGGTGTAGGCATTGAAGGCTGGTACTGGCAGTACACTCTCCTTGCTTGAGTGCTGGTAGGTAAACTGGTTTTCCCAGTTCAGAATGCCCAGTCTGAAGTTCTGTTCCAGTTGTGCTGTCAGCAGGTTGATTCCTCCGCTTTCCTGCATTGGTGTAACCATGACTCCTGTTCGCACACCCTCTTCTGTAATGTCATAGCTCTGTGAGAAGTAGGTGTAGTTCTTGATTTCATCTACAGCCACTCTCAGCTTGGTGCGCGTCTTAGGGAAGGAGAGCGTACCCATGATGCGGGTATGGATGGTCTTGTCGAGATTATTCTCCCACCACAGATGGCGTGCGTGATAGTTGCGGTAATAGAACGATGGGGTTTCTCTATGGAAGAAAGCATCGCCTCTTACCTGAAGCGTGTCGCCCAGGAATGGGATGTTCACGTCTACATTACCATCTATGGCAAGGGTTCCGGCGTCAACACCCGTCAGTCCTATTTCTGCTACGGCATTGTAGTGGAGGGTCTTGCCTTCCTGCTTGCTCAGCTGTCCGCCTACGCTCAGCACATGCTCGTTGTATTTTTCGAAACCGCCTTCCATGGTTGGCAGTTCATAGTGACGGAGGTCGTAGCTGGCGAAAGCCTTCAAGCCTGCCTTTGCCCATTTGTTGAAACCTTCAAGCATGGCGATGGCGAAGGTATTCTTCATGTGCCAGTGCTTGGTCTGGTCGTAGATGGAGTCGCCGGTCAGCCTGCCTGCATCGTAATATTCTTGCAGATAATAGTCGGCTGGGGTCTGATAAGCTTCGTAAATACGGCGATAGTTGTCAAACTTTACCGTGTGGATGAAGCTCGTTACCGGAACATATTCGCTCTTGTAGAAAAGCGAGTCTTCGGCATTTTTCTTCTGAATGGCCAGCAGACTGTCGGCAGCAGCTTTTCCGTTTACTGCGATTCGGGTACTGTCGTTCCTGATGTCCTTTGCGGCTGAGTCTTTAGCCGGTTCATCGCCTGCAATCTTGGCTCCGTCAGGACGGCCGCTGAATTTAGCTCCCTGCTGTTTGTCGTAGGCTTTCTCATCAAATTTCTTGCCTTGTTCCTTGGCTTTCTTTCTGGCTTCTTCCTTCGCATTCTCTTCAGCATTTTCCTTTTTCGAAGCCATGGCAAATTTCTTTGCCTTGATTTCTTCTTCGGTCATCTTTACCTTTCGGCTGAAACCTACGTTGTAGCGGTGGGTAAAGAAGATGTGCTGGTTGTCCAGTCGGTTCCAGTTCTGTTCCAGAACGGTAGGAATTTCGTTGGTGGCAAACGATTCGGTATAGATTTCCGGATGTTTGATGTAATCATCGTTGGTAATACCGCCGTTCTCGGTCATCTTCTCATGATTGGTACTAAAGAGGAAGTGTGCTTGATAGCGGTCGCCCAGGTAGGATGCCCACATCGTGTATTTGAAGTGGCTGGTACTCTGTGCGTTATAATATCCTCTGCCATACTTGTAGTCGAATCTGAAACCAGCACCCAACTGCTTGTTGGCATTCACGGCAAATATGGCCTTGAAGTCGTCTTCTCCCGTCACCTTGTCGCCGCAACTGTTCAGCGTTATGTTGGTGATAGGCGAGTAGGTGTTGGTAAAATGGAAGTCGCTTACCGGATTTACGATATAATCGTAGGGCTCTGTAAAGATGAAGTTGCCCTGCGTGTTGCGGCGGTCGATGAAGATTCGGTTCAGTCGGGCAGTACCCATGTTTCCGAGGGTGTTGTATTCGCCTCTCAGTCCTTCCGTGAAGGTTGAGTTCATGTACATGTGCTGCAAGGTGTCTACTACCGCAGCCTTTGTGTCGCCGAAGCGTTCGTCTACAGTCCATACCCTGATGCCTTTCGGAATCTCCTTGTCTGAGCCTAGTGAATCGGTGTTCACCTTGCGGTTGGTTTGAGGACGGAACTGTGAATCTTCGTTATAGTTAAAATCGTTTTGTGCCGCAACCGGGAGGGTTGCAGCACAAAATAGGAGTGATGAGAATATAATTTTCTTCTTCTTCATTATTTCTTAAATAGTCGGATACATACTTCGGCAATCTTGAGCACTACACCCACGATGAGTACGATGTAGGCAATATTGCGGCTTTCTTCCAGCTGGGTCCAGAGTATTACCCCCACGATGGCGAGCAGCATGAAGGCGATGTTGAGATAGTTGCGCACCTTCAGCATGTTGTTCTGGTCGCTGTAGGCCAATGGGCGGAGCCGGCGGTGCTGAGGTCTTACGGCGTAGCTGGTAGGCTGCTTCTGCTCAGTCTGTTCTGCGCCCTGCTCAGCTGTAGGCTGGGCTGTAGCGTTTGCTGGCTGCTGTGCCTCGTTCTGTTGTATCTTGTTGTCTGTATTCTGATTATCCATTTTTCTTCAAGTTATTGTTTTACTAATGCAGCTAACTCTGCGAATATCTGGTCTTTGCGGTCGATGGTGCATCTGCGGAACTTTCCGAAGATCTTAGCCAGGTCGTTCTGCTTCTTGTTGAGCGCAATCTTGTCGCTGATTACCTCTTCTGCAGGTTCCTTGAAACCGGTGCTTCTTCCTTCCTCGTAGTTGTAGATGATGCGGCCGAGCGAGAGATTCAGATGATTGTCTGAAATTCTGGCTACCAGCTGGTATTTGAATTCCGTGCGGTCGAGCGAGATGAATGACTGGCTGAAGACGAGCCATTCGTCCATCGTGTTGGCGATGACGTGTTCAGCATCGTTTACCAGTGCTACTCGGCTTGCTATGTTCTGGTCGTTCTGTGTCAGTTCACTCATGTATTTTAATACGATGTCGTAAATCTGCTTGGCAGTTTTCCCGTTAGCATCTGTATCGAGAGTGAATTCTATCTTGTTTTCATCATTATATGTGATGGCGCCTGCCAGATATTTCATGTCCACTTTGGCTGTTGTGCCATTTGCCAGCTTGTTGGCAGGCTTGGCAGCCTCCTTTGGCTTAGCGGCTACGGCAACAGGAATCGCCCATCCCGTGGTTGATGTAGTTGGCTCCTTTACAACAACTGGTTCTGGCTCAGTAGCATGGGCCTTTTTAGCTTCCGCCTTTTTTGCTTCAGCTTCCGCCTTGGCGCTTGCAGCGTTGATGCTGTCGGCCTGAGCCTTCAGTTTGGCAGCCTGTGCTTTAATCTTAGCCACTTCTAGTGCCTTCTTGGCAGCTTCCAGCTGTTTCTGTGCCTGTTCCAGTTGCTGCTGTTCTTCAGTCAGCACGGTTTGGGCCTGTGCAGTCATCAGCGGGAGGAGCATAAATATGGGGATGATGATTTTTTTCATGTCGAGTTGTTTTTATGAAACTATAAAATGACGGTTCCTGTAGGGAAACTTAGCGGAAGATGAGGGATTCAAACCCCCGATACCCAGAAGAGGGTATACCGGATTTCGAGTCCAGCGCATTCGGTCACTCTGCCAATCTTCCTTTTTATTTTATCAGATGCAAAAGTAATACATTTTTTGCATCTGACAAAATATTGCTGTTATTTTTTAACTATATTAACCCCGCTTTATAGGATTTTATACTATAGTTTTTACTGTTGCTGCAGGAATCTGTCGGCCTCGATGGCAGCCTTGGCTCCCGAGCCTGCGGCAACAACACCCTGGCGGTAGATTGGGTCGGCCACATCGCCTGCTGCGAAAACACCCGGAATGTTGGTAGTGGCAGTACCTGGCACAACCTTGATAAATCCCTGCTCGTCGAGATCTATCTGTCCCTTGAAGAGGTCGGTGTTAGGCTTATGTCCGATAGCCAGGAAGAATCCGTCGATGCTGATGTCAAACTTCTCTTCGTTGGCTTCGCCCTTGTGGCGCACGAGATGAGCACCTTCTACACCATTCTCGCCGAAGAGTCCCAGCGTATTGGTTTCGAACAGAATCTCAATGTTCTCCTTGTTCTTTACACGCTGCTGCATGATTTCTGAAGCACGGAGATATGGCTTGCGCACAATCATGTAAACCTTCTTGGCAAGTCCGGATAGATACATAGCCTCTTCGCAGGCAGTATCGCCACCGCCCACTACGGCTACGGTGCGCTTGCGGTAGAAGAATCCGTCACAGGTAGCGCAGGCTGAAACGCCCTGTCCGCGATATTTCTCTTCATCGGCAAGACCCAGATATTTGGCAGATGCACCTGTGGCGATGATCACGGTTTCTGCCTCAATCTCGTTGTCGCGCTCATCTGTAAGATGAAATGGGCGTGAACTGAAATCTGCCTTCACGATGCTTCCGTCTCTCATTTCGGCTCCGAATCGGGCAGCCTGTTCCTTCATGTCCATCATCATCTGCGTTCCGTCTACACCGTTAGGATAACCCGGAAAGTTTTCTACCTCTGTGGTGATGGTAAGCTGTCCGCCTGGCTGCATACCTGAATAGAGTACTGGCTGCAGGTTGGCTCTGCCGGCATAAATGGCAGCCGTATATCCTGCAGGACCGCTACCTATAATTAATGTCTTTATCTTTTCCATTTTTTATCTTATAGTTATATTTTTGTTTCCGATGGCTCGAAATGAGCCATTTTCTTTGCAAAGGTACATCAAAACAATGAGAAATCAAAATAAAAATACAATATTTTTCTTTTCTTGCATAAATTATTGCTTTCGTTTGAAGAATTATTGTTATCTTTGCACCCGAAAATAAGATGCTCCGGAAAGAACATCAATTAGAAGAAACGAAAAATATTTACTTGATATATGAATCAGATTAAGAAGATTGTACTGACGGGTGGACCTTGTGCGGGCAAGACTACCGCTATGGTTAAGGTGATTGAACATTTCTCCAGTCTCGGCTATAAGGTCTTTACCATTCCCGAGGTTCCAACCATGTTCACCCAGGCGGGCATGAATTATCTCACCTCCAACAAGGATTTTTTCTTCGAGGGCGAGAAGGCTACTTTCCAGACTCAGATCAACCTGGAAGACAGTTTCCTGCGTATGGCTGAAACATTGCAGCAGCCGGTCATCATCGTCTGCGATCGTGGTACGATGGATATTTCTACCTATCTCACTCCCGATTTCTGGCACCGCATCATCTCTGAAGAGGGTTATACGAATTCACAGCTTCGCGACCGCTATGATGCTGTGCTGCATCTGGTGAGTGCTGCCGATGGTGCCGAGCAGTTTTATACCACTGCCAACAATGCGCAGCGCCTGGAGAAGGCTGATGAAGAGGGGTTGAAGATTGCGCGCGAGTTGGACAAGAAGATTGTTTCTGCATGGAAGGGTCATCCTCATCTCAGGGTAATCAATAACCACGAAGATTTCAACAACAAGCTGAACCGTGTGCTCAAGGAGATAAGCAATGTGCTTGCCATTCCGCAGCCGATAGAGGAGGAGCGAAAATATATCGTGAAGCTGACGGGCGAGGTTCCTAATGCGATAGACAGCGATATTGTTCAGACTTATCTTACGGGTGAGCCGGGCAGCGAGATTCGTCTTCGCCGTCGCGGTTTCGAGGGAGGCAAGTATGTGTATGTTCACACCACCAAGAAGCGTATTTCAGACAATGAGCAGATTGAGACTGAGCGACAGATTAATGCCAATCTTTACGAGAGTATGCTTCAGCAGGCTGACCCTTACCGCCAGCGCATTCATAAGCATCGCAAGAGTTTTATCTGGAAGGGCCAGTATTTCGAGCTCGACGAGTTTCTTGAGCCGGTTTCCGACCTGATGATTCTTGAAACCCGCGGCATTTCAGCCAACGAGAGTGTAAAGTTCCCTCCTTTCATTCAGGTGCTGGAGGATATTACGGGCAACAGCAAATATTATAATTATAACATAGCGCTGAAGCGGTAAAATCAGCCGAAAATGTAAAAAGTTACGGAGATAATTCATATTCTCCGTAACTTTTTACAAAGTCATCTTATATGTTGTAATCTAAATATTTCTTTCTGCTTTTCTATTTCTTCCTTAAGTTGCTGTTCTGTAGGAAGATATGTAA
>JAJXAL010000237.1:0-1671 GCA_021628325.1 Segatella copri
GTTGCAACCATTCGTTGCTCTATAAGTCTTGCATTGCTGTTCACCAAGTTGATGATGTCGGCATGGTGCTCGGTGTCCTTGTTCTGTAGTCCGTGGCATTGTACGACTTTCATCTGTTCGAGTGAAAACTCCACGGTCTCAACCCTTTGTTCGGCTATTCTTGCAGAGAAGATGATGCAGTCGGGATTGAGTGAATAGTTTGTACCGCTGCCTACGCAATGGTGCATCGCCTTGCCCTCAAGAACGTGCTCCCTGACGCTTTCAAGCATTCTCACCACGATATTGCCGTCCGTGAACATCAAACCGAAGAAACGGCTCTTCATTTCCTTGAACTTGTCCTCGTTCTTCAATGCCTTGCGTATCTCCTCCTCGGTGCGCTCCTTTTCTTTCTTGGCTCTGATTTTCTCGGATATTCTGTCGTGCTCGGCTTCAAGGTTGTCGGGACAAATGTAATGTGGACTTCTGATGTCCTTGCCCATTTCTACCAACATACAGATGTAGTCCGCCCATTTGCCGATGTCTGTAATAAGGTAATGGTTGCGGTTGGCTATCTTGTAGGCATTCCAACAAGTTTCCAAGTGCCGTGGGTGGTCTATGAAGTGGCGGACGTGTCCGTAACGACATTGTTTCATCATCGTTTCGATGCGGTGGTCTGTCAGCATCGCCTTGAACAATGTAAGCGGTTCGATGCCGTGAAACGCTCCGTCAAAGCCGTTGCGCCATATCTGAGGAATGACTTTCATATCGGGGCAGACCGGAAATGAAGCAATATGCTGATAGGTGGTGTTGTCCTTGCGCAGTTCAATGTCGGAGTCGTAGCAGAACGTGTCCATATAGATACCCATTGTGCGCTTGCGTGCCATAACCTCCACCTTGCCTTTCTCGTTCATCCAATAGCGTGCCACCTCCCAACAATAAATGTCTGCCTTTTGTCCCTTGCGGTAATATGCTTTCATCTGATATGCTCGCATAAGTTGCAGTCCCTTACGCTCAGTGAGTACGCTGAAATAGGTAGAAGACATTGCCTTCTGTCGCTTGGTGCGCTGCACTTCCAACTTTGCCTTACACTTCGGGCAGACACATTTGTCCGCATCCTCGTCCGTAGTCCAAGTGTGTCCGCAGTCCATGCAGGTGGTCTGTCCGTGCTTCAACTGAAAGGCATAGTGGTCAAGACATTCACGGAATGCCCATTGCATTTGCGCTCCCTTGATAGGTCGTAACCCCTTGTTTGAGGTTACGACTTGCTTCTGATATTTCGTTCTTGGTTTCATAACGTGTCGAATAATGATGGTTGGTGTACTTCTGTTTCCGTTCTCTGTGAGGTGCGCTTGGCGGTATCTCTGTTACGCATCTTGTTCATCTGCTCTTGCTGATATTGGCGGATGGCTTCCTGTCTTGCCTGTGCCTTCTCCTCCTCTGTGAGTTCGATGTGGTGGTTAACAGACACTTGGCAGTTCAATGGTTTTCCTACCTCGATGTCCTTCTCCTCGTAGTAGTGGATGGCTTGCCCATATATCTCGTCATCGCAAAAGCCGTTGCAACCGCTCTTCTGTACCCAATTAAGGATATAGGTGACGCAATCGTCTATGTTCTTGTCGGGGTTGTCATACTTGGCTGCAAAGAGTTCGTCCTCCATTGCACGCTCCTCCAAATAGGCTTGTATGGTTCTCT
>JAJXAL010000125.1:0-10619 GCA_021628325.1 Segatella copri
ATTTAATTTTGTCGTATCTTTGCACCCAAAAAAATAAGTTAAAAGATTAGTATGAAACATATCCTGTTGCTTATGATGCTTTTTGAGGTGAGTCTGATGGGAAAGGCGCAATCTATGTCTGGCAAAGTTGTGGACAAAGATTCTCATGAAGCGATTATCGGTGCTGTCGTGTATGTGGGTAGTTCTCAGAAAGTGGCAGCTATCACTGATATTAACGGGCGATTTTCCATAGATGCAGCCAATGCAGGTAAATCTCTTAAGATTATTTATATAGGATACAAAAACTATTTAGGTAAGTTAAACCAGGCTCTCTATGAAATGGAACCGGAAATCAAGTCTGTGGGTGAAGTAGTGGTTACAGCTCAGGAGTCCAAGAGTCTGGCTTCTGCTTCTGTTATCGAGAAGCATGCCATGGAGCACCTGCAGCCTTCAAGTTTTACGGACATTCTCGAACTGTTGCCTGGTGGACGTTCCAAAGATCCTGATTTGAGTAGCCCTAATACGATTCGTATTCGGGAAGCCGGAAGTCCTTCAGGATATACTACCACTTCCCTCGGAACGAGTTTTGTAGTAGATGGAGCTCCCATCAGTACCAATGCCAATATGCAATATGTGGCTGGGTCTTGGGATGCAGCAACAACATCCAGAGAAAATATGAATGCCGGAGTGGATATGCGTAGCATCTCTACCGATGATATCGAGAAAGTAGAGGTGGTACGTGGCATTCCATCGGTAGAATATGGAGATTTGACAAGTGGTCTGGTGAAAATAGAACGTAGGAGAGGTGGAAATGACTGGAATGCCCGTCTGAAAGCAGATATGGGAAGCAAACTCTTTTATCTTGCAAAAGGATTGGAATGGACTCCCCAGCAGATGACCCTCAATCTCAGTGTTGATTACCTCGATGCGAAGGCGGATCCAAGAAACCGGCTTGAAAATTACAGGAGACTGACGTTTTCTGCCCGGTTCGGAAAAACTTGGTTGACAGATTTTTACCGTTGGAAGATTTCGTCCAATATCGATTATACCGGTTCTTTTGATAATGATAAAGTTGACCCGGATCTCAATAATCAGGCGGAAGATTCTTATAAATCGCAATATAATAAATATGCATTTAATTCACATGTAAGTCTGTCTCCCAAGAAGCGCATTTGGTTTAAGTCGCTGGATCTGACTTTGTCAGCCTCTTATGAGTATGACCTTATCAAGCGAACCAAACTGGTACAGCTGACCCGCCAGACTGTGGCAGCTACAGCAACTACACAAGGGGTTCATGATGGTGTTATCCTTCCCTATAAATATGTGGCTTGCCATGATGTAGAAGGAAAGCCGCTCAATCTTTATGCTAAGGTCAATGGTAAATTCCAGGTTCCTTCTCTTGTGGTTTCCAATACCTTGCTGTTAGGCACCGATTGGAATTACGACAAAAATAAAGGACGGGGGCAGATTTATGATGTAACCCGCCCTCTTTATGCAGGTTCCATGTCATGCCGTCCCCGAAATCTTTCTTCAATACCTTCCAACCAACAGTGGGGAATTTATGCTGAGGAACAGTTGACATTGCCTTTTGCTGGTCATTCTCTTGAACTGGTAGCCGGTATAAGAGGTACGCAGATGTTGAATCTGCCCAATAATTATGAGATGCATGGTAAGTTTTTCTGGGATCCCCGTATCAATCTCGGCTTGACTTTTCCGAAATTCAATATTGGCAAGCTACCATCCTTTATCCGAATAGCAGGTGGAATAGGTGAACATACCAAAATGCCTACTTTGGAACAGCTTTACCCTGATCCTGTATATCTGGACTTAACCCAGCTGAATTATTACCATACGAATCCAGCGTATCGCCGTATCAACCTGATGACGTATGTGATAGATGCAACCAATCAGAATCTGAAGCCAGCACGTAATTTCAAATGGGAGGTGAGTACTGACATCAATATAGGAGGCAATCGATTGTCTGTCACACTCTTTAGGGAGAACATGACTTCAGGCTTCCGTTTGCAGACGGCTTATGCTCCCTATATATATAGGTGGTATGATGCATCGGGAATTGATGCCGATGCACTGTCGGCTCCACCTTCTTTGGAAGGATTACCCTTTGAGGAACGTAAGGAACTGAGGGGCTACAGTTATTACACCAATGGCAGTCAGACTCTCAAACGGGGAGTGGAATACACCTTTGCTACCCGAAGAATAGAAAAACTGTTCACCAGACTCACCATCAACGGAGCATGGTTCCGCACGGTTTATCGTAATTCTGTGGTAGAGACTTATCGCCCAAGTGCTGTTATCGGCAGTAAGCAGATACAGTATGTGGGGTATTATGAACATGATGGAGGCAATATGAATGAAATGCTCAATACCAATTTCACGTTAGATACGGATGTCCCCAAGTTGAAGTTGGGCTTCTCAATATCCGCCCAATGCCTGTGGTATACGCTGAAACAGAGTAAAGAGGTGAGTAATTATCCTACCAGCTATATGGATAATGACGGTGTGATGCATGAGTGGAAAGCAGGTGATGAAAATGATGCTTATCTCAGGTATCTGATCAGGGATTATAACGACAGCTATTATCTCAAATACAGAGTACCTTTTGCCATGAATGTCAATTTCAAGGTAACAAAGAAACTCTTTGATGAGAAACTGAATGTAGCTCTGTTCTGCAACAAACTGTTGGATTATACTCCCGAATATGAGAACAATGGAGTAACGATCCGCCGTCATGTAACTCCCTATTTTGGATTAGAAATGAATGTAAAGATATGAAGAGATTGTTGATTATATGTATGATGACCTGTGGTTTTATCATTTCCTCCTGTCATCAGGATGAAGATTCCCTTTTTGCCGAAGCTTCCATCGTGTTGCAGGGAGAAACGGATATCGTTCTCGACAGGGTCCAGGGTACGGTAAGTCTTACCAATCTGAATACTACCCAGGTTTTCACCGTATCATCATTTGAAGGGAATATAGCCAGAGCCAGTATTCTTCGGGGTTCTTATGCTATCCTGGTAGAGGGTACTGCCCAATATCATGACGCTTCAGGTAAAACCTACATCAGGATGTTCAGGGCAAGTACCGATTATGTGGGATTGGAAAAGGAAGGACATAATGAAGCGATGTTGAACATAATTTGGATGTAAATCATGAAGAAGAGATATTTCATATTATTTCTGTGCTGTGTGTCTTGGTTTACTGGAAGGTCTGCAGTAACAGATTCTGCCAGGATAGAGCATCATGCTACGTGGAAAAACTGGCAGAAGGAGACAGCATGGCAAAATCCCGCCATTCATGGGCTTAGCCTCACGCTGCCTTATTCTGAAGTGTATGTCCAGATGGATTACCTGCATCAATCTGCTCCCTTTGTACTGCAGAAGGGAACAGGGCATTTCCTCTCTGAGGCCAGGGCTGAAACCTTCCTTCGCTTGAGCAACCACTCTTCTGCTTGGGGGGCAGCATCTTACATGACGGGAAAGCAATATCAGGTCAGCTGGAATTCTTCTTCTGATTATGATTTGCTGAATCCTTATATTCTGGCGGATACTCTAGGAGGTGACACACATTGTGAACGCTATGGTTTTCAGGGCGGATATGCTGTTAGCAAGGGGAAATTCCAACTCGGTATTGAAGCGATTTTCAGAGCAGAACATGAATATCGGAATGTGGACCCGAGAATGCGAGGTATTGTCACAGATCTGACTCTACGCCTTGGTACTGCCTATGATTTCGGTAAATACCAGTGGGCTGCCGGTCTAGAAGGGAATGTATACAAGCAGACCAATGATGTGGATTTCTATCGGGAACTGGGTGTTATACCTGAGTTTCAAATGACAGGATTGGGAACAGAATACAGTCGTTTCTCCGGAGATAAACGCACCTTATATTATAAAGGTGGAGGATATGGAATAAATCTGGATGCCAATCCGTTGAACGAAACTGGTTTTTATGGTCATGGCAAGCTTTGGAGACGGCAATATAAACGTATGCTTGCCGATTTGAATTCCGTACCCTTAACCCAGTTGTTTTATCATTCTGCAGAAGTCTCCTTGGGATGGAAGCACATGGGAGGGAGCCGTCAGGTAGCCTTAGATGGAAACCTTGTTTTTGTCAGACGTAGTGGTGATGAAAACATCATTGGCAAGTCCTCTGCCCAATATTATCCTATTATCGGTAAACTTACGATGTATAAGAATTATCTTATAGATACCTATCTCAGAGGACTTTACGGATGGGGGAGTGGCTCTGGTACATGGTGCTTGAATGGAAAGATCGGATATTGGAGCAATCGTGAGCGATATGTCTATCCTGAACGCAAAATGGAGACTGCTAAGATCTATGGAAGATTGGGTGGACAGTGGATGCGCAGTCTCTCCCGAACTGTGGCCCTTACTGTGGACATGGCGGCAGCCTATTATGGTAATGTCAGTTCTGGTATCGTCATGCCTTATGCCAATATGAAGGCTTCGTTCCAGGACATGATCAATCATCAGTACCAGTTTGAAAAAGCAGGCTATGGAATGCTCTCTGCTAAGATACGTAGTGATTATCGGCTATCAGGCTCACAGATCGGCTTGTTTGCCGAATTAGGTGGAGATTGGATAACTTGTTCTGAAAACGAACACCAGCACCATCTGCATTTGGCTCTTGGTATCACATTCTAAAGTATAATTTCTAAAGTATAATATAGTATTAATGTAACTAAAAGTAGAAAAATGAAAAAGTTAATTTTAAAGAGTATGATGTTGCTTTCGGTGTTGGCATTGACTTTCACCTCTTGTAGCGACAATGATGACAAAGTAGTTACCACTCCTGTGTCATTGAGTATTGAAATGCCATTGGGACTGGAGAATATAGTTCTCTCCAATGCCAAAGCGGTTTTTACCAATGTAACTACCAATGAAACGTTTATCCAGGAGCAGTTCCAGGAAAAAAATGGTAGCTTTATGGCATCTCTTGCCGATGTGCCTGAAGGAACATACAATGTTGCCATCAGCGGTGACCTGAGTTTTACTAAGGATGGTATTGCCGGTAGCAGTAAAATCAATCAGAAGAGCGAGAATGTGAGTGTAAAATCCGGCAATGCCCAAGTCAAGTTGGCTGTGAACACATTCAATGCTAAGGGAGGTTTCGTTATCTCAGAGATTTTCTTCACGGGTACGCTTACTCCAGAAGGAAAGCAGTATTCTGATGACCAGTATTTCATTCTTTCCAATAATTCTGATGTTACACTCTATGCAGACAGTATAGCGGTTCTGGAATCTAAGTTCCTCACAGTAACAAAATATGATTATAATCCGGATATCATGAACGAAGCAATGACGGTAGATGCTATCTATATGATTCCAGGAAAGGGTACGGAAGTTGCAGTAGAACCAGGCAAATCTCTTGTCTTGGCATTGAATGCCAAGAATCATACAGAAGCAAACTCAGCTTCATTTGATTTAAGTAAGGCTGATTACGAATTCTATGATGAGAGTTCAAATCCACGCTATACAGACGATGACAATGCCGGTGTTCCTAATCTGGATAAATGGTATTGCAGTTCGCGTACCTATTTCTCTTTGCATAACCGTGGTTTCAAGACTTATGCCATTGCCCGTATGCATGGCGATAAGGAGAAGTATCTCGAAGAGAATACTTACGATGCCAGCTATGTGATGGAAGTGAAGGGTAATGCTTATCCGATGACAGCCAAGAACTGTATCAAGGTTCCTAATTCCTGGATACTGGATGCGGTTAATCTTTCTATTGCATCTATGTGGCAATGGAATCTGGTATCTGCAAACCTTGATGCTGGATGGGCTCATTGTGGTCAGGTAGACAAAGATGAAAACCGCTACGGCAAGTCAGTAATCCGTAAGAAGGATGCTGATGGCAAATGGGTTGATGCCAATAATTCTACCAATGATTTCGAATCAGATGCAACAGTCTCTTTCCTGAAGAAATAGGCATTCTTGTATAATTTTAAAAAAGAAAAATTTATGAAGAATCAGTTTTTGGGATTATTCCTTCTCTCTTTGTTTCCAGCTTCATTGTTCGCTCAGACTGTGGAGCAGGACACTTCCGTGCGACAGGGCAAGTTGAAGAATGGACTGACTTACTATATACGACATAATAATAAAGAGGCAGGCCTTGCCGATTTCTATATTGCCCAGCGCGTAGGTTCCATCCTTGAGGAACCCCGTCAGCGTGGACTGGCTCATTTTCTGGAGCACATGGCTTTTAATGGTACCAAGCATTTCCCTGGCAAGGGGAAGAAGTTGGGAATCGTGCCTTGGTGTGAAACCATAGGTGTTAAGTTTGGGGCCAACCTGAATGCCTATACATCTGTAGATCAGACAGTCTATCACATCGGGGCTGCCCCTGTCAAGCGTGAGGGCATTATCGATTCTTGTCTTCTGGTACTCAACGACTGGAGCCAGTATATCAATCTCGAACCTAAGGAGATAGACAAGGAACGTGGTGTTATTCATGAAGAGTGGAGAAACCGGCGTACCGGTATGGCCATGCAGCGCATGATGGAGAATGTGATGCCAAAAATATACAAGGGAAGCAAATATGAAGATTGTATGCCTATCGGCAGTATGGATGTTGTTGATAACTTTCCTTACAGAGATTTGCGCGACTATTATCAGAAGTGGTACAGGCCTGATCTTCAGGCCATCGTAGTTGTGGGCGACTTCGATGTGGATATGATGGAGAAGAAAATCCAGAAACTTTTCGGTAAGATCAAAGCCCATAAGAATCCTGCAGAGCGTGTCTATTATCCCGTAAATAACAACGACAAGATGATAGTTGCCATTGAGAAGGACAAGGAGCAGCCTATTATCATCGGCCATCTCTACATGAAAACCGATGCCACTCCTGACAGCGAAAAGAGCCAGGTAAAGTATCAGCGTGATGACTATGTAAGCGGACTCATCACTTACATGCTCAATGGCCGTCTCTCAGAAAAGAAACAGGTGGCAAATCCTCCATTCATGAGTGCTACCGTAAGGAATGGTGCTTTTTTTGTTTCCCGTACCAAGGATGCCTTCAGTATGAGCATCAGCTGCAAGCAGGATCACGTACTCGGTGGTATCTACGAGGCTGTGGGTGAAATAGAGCGTGCCCGCCAGCATGGTTTTACAGAGAGTGAACTGGAACGTGCCAAGAAACTCTATCTCAATGCAGCAGAACGAAAACTGAAGATGGAGAAGGATTATCGCAACGCCCATTACGTAAGCCAGTGTGTGGATCATTTCCTTGAAGGAGAGCCTATCCTTACTCCAGCCTATAATCTGCAACTGGTAAAGCTGTTTGATGGTGAAGTAAACCTGGCAGAGGTTAATCAGTCTGTAGGTAACATCATTACGGATAAAAACCAGGTATTTGTGATGTATGGCCCTGATAAGGAAGGATTTGTTATTCCTTCAGAATCAGAAATAGAAGCTACGGTACTTGCTGCCCAGAAAAAGCAATATGAACCGTATCAGGAGGAAAAGATTCCTTCTACGTTGATGTCTGCCTTGCCAAAACCGGGCAAGATTGTATCTGAAAAACCATACGGCAAGTTTGGCATGACAGAGATTACGCTTAGTAATGGTATGAAGGTTTACGTAAAACCTACCGACTATCAGGCAGACCATGTAATGATGAGCATGCGCGCTGAAGGTGGAACCTCACTTTACGGAAATGAGGATATTCCTAATTTCTCTCTCTTGACAAGTGCCATCACAGAAGCGGGTGTAGGCGACTTTTCAGCTACTGCTTTGCGTAAGGCTTTGGCAGGAAAGTCAATCAGGCTGACTCCATCCATCAGTAGTGAAGGCCAGCGTATAGCAGGCTCATCTTCTGTAAAGGATATGGAAAACATGCTCCAGCTGGCACACCTTTATTTCATGGCACCCCGTAAAGACAGTGTGGCATTTGAGGGTTTGAAGAATCGAACTCTGTCATTTCTGAAAAACCGTAATGCAAGTTCCAAGGTGGTTTACAATGACTCCCTTTCTGCCGTTCTCTATGACCATAACCTGCGTATGGCTCCTGTCACCGGTGAGGTTCTTGCCAAGGCTGATTACGGGCGCATTATGGAAATCTATCGTGAACGCTTCAGCGATGCTAGCAATTTCAAAACCGTTTTCATCGGAAAGATAGACATGGCAGAACTTCGTCCTTTACTCTGTCAGTATCTGGCTACCTTGCCTTCGACCTATAAGAAGGAGCAGACAGACAAGAAAAACGTTCCGCAGATTGTTATGAAGAACGAAAAGGTAAAGTTTGTTCATCAGCAGGAAACTCCCCTTGCCAACGTGAGCGTATTCTACGCAGGCAACGTACCGTTCTCGCCAAAGAATGATCTGGTGCTGGATGTCCTGACCCGTGTATTGCAGATAGCCTATACAGATTCTGTAAGAGAGGAGAAGGGAGGTACCTATGGAGTAGGAGTCAGTTTCAACCTTGAGAAGGATGCCCTTCCAAATGCCTTACTTCGCATTACCTACAAGAGTGATCCGAAACGCTATGAAGAGCTGAATCCTATTATCTATCAGCAACTGCAGAATATTGCTGATAAGGGTCCTTTAGCCAGCAGTATGGATAAGGTGAAGAAATATCTGAAAAAACAATACCAGCAGATGATTATCACCAACGACTACTGGAGTTATGTTATCTGGCATGAGTTGGATGATGATGCCGATTTTGATAAAGATTACTATAAGATGGTGGATTCTCTTACTTCTGAAGAGGTGCAGCAGATGGCACAGACTCTGCTCAAACAGAATCATCGGATAGAGGTAACAATGCTGTCTGAGTAATAATCAGAATATTTCATTAAAAATAAGACCCGGCAAGAGAATAGCTGCAAGCTATCTCATGCCGGGATTTTTCATTTTACGATAGAAGTTTGAGCGAACTTTAGCAAAGTTCCCATTGGACATACAAAACGACAGTAGGGACGTGTGATTATAAAGGATATTGCGATGAAAAGAAGCGCAATCACAATCACTATCCATGAGGCAGAATGGAAGATAAATGCCGAGAATGGTTCAAAATCAGTCCATTCGCTCCAAACTCCTCCCCATATACATATCATCAATAATGCCCATATCATCTTGCGAAGCTTATCAAGCCGTTTTATAGTAACGGGTCTCATTTTTAACTTGTATTTCACGCATCTGCCAGCTATCTGTTGCAGGGAGCCATACGGACATACATGGGTACAGTAATGCGACTTCTTTCCAAAAAGCGGATAGATAAAGGCTGTTACCAGCATGACTATCGCTATGATGCTGACCGATATTTCCATGCCATGGGCTGCAAAGCCCAGCAGGAAGGTATAAGAAAGGCAGGTACCACACCAGAAGCCGAGCACAATGACATTCAGTATCAGTTGACAGAAATGGTATCTTCTGTTCTTGATAAACAATGGCAGAATGGCTGCCATCAGGACAACAGCTATCCCTATGATGTTTCTGAGAGAGAACAGGGAAGAGCTGTTGTTTTCGGAAGGACTTAAACTGCTGCTACCATTTTCTGAATCTTCAGTCGCTAAATGCGCTTTAGCATACAGAAGTCCCTGATGCATGTTTCCGATGATAGCTTTGGATGAGAAAGTAGCACCTGTGACAGCATCCACCTTCATATCCATAGCTTTGTCTATCGTTTTACCTTTCCATTTTTCAAACAGAGTAGAGGCATTGTCAAAGAATTCCTTGGTCTCATCATTCTTTAATGCGATGATGTTTTCTACAACGCCATTCCTGATTACTATTTTGAGTGGAACCTTTCCTCCATATCCCATGATGTTGGATGCTAGAACAGAAGTATTAATCTCTGCTCTTCCGTTTCCAAACATGCGTAGCGTGTCGTTGCTTGCAGTTTCTGCCTTCTGTTCAGATTTGAGAGAGTATCCAAACAGTTCATGATGCTTTGTGATGGCAAGTGATGAAACAACAATCAGACAAATGAAAAGATTTACAACCTGTTTTATCCGGAAAAATGATTTCATATTACACTAAATCCTTTCTTTCCTGTTTTATCTTATTTATGTTTCAGGTAATAAGCAATACCGCGTTTTACGTTTTCTTTCACAGCTTTGCTTGAGAAAGTGGCTCCAGTAACGCCATCTACTTGGACTGAAGCGGCCTTGCTGGCTTTCATGCCGTTCCATTTATTGAGCAACCCCTGTTTTACCTTATTGAAGAATTTGGGCGTTTCCTGGTTGGCAAGCGGTTTGATATCTATAATCTTTCCTTTCTTGATGTGGATGGAGAGAGGGGTGTTGCCACGAAATCCCCTTACATCTTTACCCAAAGTAGTGGTGTTGATAATGTAACTGCCATCTGCTTCTTTCGTCATAATCTCTGAATGAGAACTTTTGGTTGTTGCAGTCATGTTACCAATCAATCCTGTGCTCAGTAAGGCTGCTAAAATGAATATTCTTTTCTTCATAATTGTATTGATATTTCTATAATAGAATGCAAAATTACACAATTATTCTGTAATATACAAGACCCTATAGAAAAATCATCATTTTTAGGTATAACCCTTCCAATGATGAGAATGAACCTTCCATTGCGATGGTAGGCAGAATCTGTCTTCCCAAATCTCATCCAAATATCAAAAAAGCCAGAAAA
>JAJXAL010000019.1:0-45621 GCA_021628325.1 Segatella copri
GTCGGGCGTAACGTTCAGGATGCCCATCACCTGAGGGGTACTCAAATCCATCAAGTGCCCCTTAATATTGATTGTATATTCCATCGGATTATAACTCTTTAAGCCACTTTTCACCTGACTTAGTATAAGTCCAAGCTATAAAACCAAGACCGAAAATCGAGCATACTAAAAAAAACAATGCCAAATAGCTCATAACTTTAATATTTTAAAACTCTATTGGCAGCATACGCAAAAACAGCTGTTGCAACTGCGCCAAAAACTAATACGGAAATATCACCTAATGAAGCCGTTCCATGCAAAAACGGCAACACGCCTCCAACCCCAGTTCCCGTAAATATCAACTGGGATAGATTATAGAAATAGCCTGCCAGCTTTTCCTTCCTTACTTTCGTTTTATCTTTTTCATCTCTACTACCCATAAAGAGCCTCACTTTCCAAAGATTACTTGAATATTTCTGCAAAAATAGAAAGAATATTCGAGATTACCATCATTTTTTGGGAAAATTGTTTGTTATGTCCATAATTTAGATTACTTTTGCACCCAAAATAACAGTTATAGACTATGGATATTTCAGAACTCTATCAGATTTACCAAGCGCACCCAGTGATTACCACTGACAGCCGCGACTGCCCAAAGGGCAGCATCTTCCTGGCTTTGAAGGGCGCATCGTTTGATGGCAACAAGTTTGCCGACATGGCTTTGGAGAAAGGCTGTGCCTATGTGATTGTTGATGAAAAAGAGTATGCCAAGGAAGGCGACGAGCGCTACATCCTCGTAGAGGATTGCCTCACCACCTTCAAGGAACTAGCCCGTGAGCATCGCCGCCACTTCGATATTCCTGTGGTAGGCATCACCGGAACCAACGGCAAGACCACCACCAAGGAACTCGTCTCTGCTGTTCTCGGCGAGAAGTTCAACGTGATGTTCACCCAGGGCAACTTCAATAATGATGTAGGCGTACCAAAGACGCTCTTCCGTCTCTCTCCGGAAAACGAGATTGCCGTTGTAGAGATGGGCGCTTCCCATCCTGGTGACATCCGAAAACTCGTGGAATACGTGGAGCCAACCTGCGGTATGATTACCAACGTAGGCCGTGCCCACCTGCAGGGATTCGGCAGTTTCGAAGGCGTGAAGAAGACCAAGGGAGAACTCTATGATTACCTCGTAGCCAACGATGCCCTCGTCTTCATCAATGCAGACAACGAGCATCTGATACAGATGGCAGAGCAGCGCAACATCAACCGCCTCATCACCTACGGCAAGGATGGAAACTGCGATGTATGGGGAGAAGTCATCTCCTGCGCTCCTTTCCTGAAGTTCCGCTGGCGCACCGAGAGTTTCGACTGGCATGAGGTTCAAACCCATCTCATCGGCTCTTACAATATCGACAACATGCTTGCCGCCATCACCATCGGTCTTCATTTCGATGTGAAGCCACAGCAGATAGATCATGCCCTGGAGAACTACATCCCAAGCAACAACCGTTCGCAATTGGAAGAGACGGCGCACAACAAGCTGGTGGTAGATGCCTACAATGCCAACCCATCGAGCATGGCAGCCGCCATCGAGAACTTCCGCGTGATGGATGTGCCTCATAAGATGGCGATTCTCGGACAGATGGGCGAACTCGGCGAAGTGAGCCACGAGGAGCACCAGAAGGTAGTAGACCAGTTGCAGGCAGCCGGTCTGGAGAATGTATGGCTGGTAGGCGATGAGTTCAAGGATATTCCATGCAGCTACCGCAAGTTCCAGAATGTAGAGGAAGTGAAGGAAGCACTCAAGGCGAACCAGCCTCACGACCATTACATCCTCATCAAAGGCAGCAACAGCGTGAAGCTCTTCCAGCTTCCGGAGTTGTTATAAACGGTTATTATCGTACAACTAAAAGGTGTGTGGTTGTACTATTATAGGGTGTTGCCACTAGGCTCGGCAGATGTGCTGACTGCAGTCGGCAGACCTGCTGACTAGGCTCAGCAGAGCTGCTGAGCCTAGTGGGAATCTCTTAGAAACAGCCTCCTTGAACCTGATATTCCGACTTCTTGAACCTGAGCAAACGTATTCTTTCACTTACTCAGTCGTATTTGTAAGCTTGTTCAATCATATCAGTAGGCTTATTCGGACGGCTCATTGAGTTCACTCAGGCACATTGTTTCGCTCACTCAACAGGCCCACAGCCCCATCTACATGAACTCAGCAACAGCTTTTTAAATACAAAAGGATTTAACTGTACCATAAGCATTTACATCATTATGAGTTTTACGTAACGAAGATTTCATAATGCAAAGATACGATGAATATTTGTAAACGGCAAACATTTATCGGAAAAAAGTATCAGACACAACATTCATGTCTAATATGCATTTTAGCAAAGTTTGAAGGACAGAAATATGCATTTTAGCAAAGTTTAGAGAACAAAAATATGCATTTTAGCAAAGTTTAAGCATCGTAACCTACTGGTTTTAAAAATTTTATTGTAATTTTGTAATCGAAATAAGAAATAATCCTCAAATAGAGCAACTATGGTAGATGAAAAAGTGATATTGCAAGTCTTGGCTGAGCAACAGGAATATGTTCAAAGTTATGAACCCCAAAAGTGGGTCGGCCGATATGAAGAAAACCTTTTTGAATTAGATAGTCCGCTTGCACAAGTGGTTATCGGTGTGAGACGAAGTGGCAAATCAACACTTTGTCATAAGGTTTTATTGGAGCATCATGTGAAATACGGGTACGCCAACTTTGACGATGATCGCTTGGCTAAGTTGAAAACAGAAGACTTGAATACCGTTCTCTCTTGCATCTATCAAGTGTATGGCACGGATATCAAATATATATTTTTAGATGAGATTCAAGATGTAGATGGATGGCACTTATTTGTCAATCGTCTGCTCCGCAGCAATTTACATTTAGTGGTGACTGGCAGCAATGCAAAATTGTTGAGTGGCGAGCTTGCCACTCATCTCACGGGACGTTACAATGAGATTCACTTGTTCCCTTTCTCCTTTTATGAATATTGCATGTTTCATCATGTTGACCTTGTTGGCATCACTACCAAGGCTGACGCTGAAAGAAAGCGAGCCTTTTTGGACTACATCGCCGATGGAGGATTTCCTGAGATGCAAAATATGCGCAACAAGCGTGGCTATGTACAAAGTTTGATGGAAGCCATCGTTACCAAGGATATACAGCGCCGTTTCAACATACGCAACGTTAATGCTTTGCGAAAGATAGCCAACCACCTTATTAACAATGTTTGCCAAGAGGTAAATTATGATGATTTAGCAAAAATCCTGAGCATGTCGGATGTAACAGTTAAGAAGTATGTGGATTATCTGCGTCAAGCTTTCCTTATACAACTACTCACCAAGCATTCCTTCAAGAGTAAGGAGCGCATCAGAAATGCCAAGGCTTATATCGTAGATTCTGGTCTTCAAAATAATCGTGACAATGCGTTTGCAGCAGAGAACATTGGGTGGCGCTTGGAAAATGTCGTTTACATTGAGCTTTTGCGCCGATGCACAAACTCTTTTTTGGACATTTATTATTACAAGGAGAGTCCACGTTCTAAGGAAATCGACTTCGTTGTATGTAATCAAGACAAGGCAGTGGAACTCATTCAGGTAGCCTACGATATAGAGGGAGAAAAAACTTTCAAGCGAGAGACGGATTCGCTCATCAGAGCCTCTTCTGTCTTGCGTTGTGATAAGTTGACTCTCATTGCTTTTACCAGCACTCGTGATTATAAGATTGACGGTAAAAGCATCCGCATTGTGTCGGCCATAGACTGGTTACTGGGACGGAAATAGTCTTCAATAACAGTATCAGACATTCAATAAAAAAGTATCTTAGGATACTTGCTCATGTATCTTAAGATACTTGGCAATGTATCCTAAGATACTTTGCAATATAACTTCATGTGCCCATGAAGCCTGTTCATCGGCCAACGAAATAAGTTTCATCTCAGGATGAAACCTACTTCCTGCACATCCCCAAAAAATACTTATGAATCTCCAGGCTTTCGTTCAATTCCGGATGGAAGGCGGTAACGAGCTGGTTACCCTGGCGGGCAGCCACAATCTTGCCATCTACTTCCGCCAGAACCTCAGCATCTCCCCACACCTCTTTAATATAAGGAGCACGGATGAAAGTCATTGGGATGTTGCCCTCGATGCCCTTCATCGGAGCCTCGATGTAGAAACTGCCCAACTGGCGACCGTAGGCATTTCTCAAAGCCGTGATATCCATCGAAGCAATGCGATGACTTGGTTCACCCTCAATTTTCTTGGCAAGAAGAATCAAGCCGGCACAAGTGCCATAAACAGGCAAACTTGCAGCAATCGCCTCCTTCACAGGCTCCATCAATCCCAGTTCATTCAAGAGCTTCGCCTGAGTGGTACTCTCGCCGCCCGGAATAATCAAGCCATCCTTCGGCTGGTCCCAATCCTTCAACTGGCGAACCTCGAAACTATCCACGCCCAACTGAGCCAGTTTCTGTCTGTGCTCAGCAAAAGCGCCTTGTAAAGCTAATACTGCTATTTTCATATAACAATTTATCTCATAAGAAGGAGTTAAGGAGTTAAGGTGTTAAGGAGTTAAGACAACAGTATTCTTTTACTGAGTTTGTGCCAAAAAGCATTTGTCTTAACTCCTCTAACTTCTTAACTCCTTAACTTCCCAATATCATTACTTACCTCTTTCAGCCATGAGCAAAGCAATCTCCTGCTCATTGATACCTACCATTGCCTCGCCGAGATCCTCGCTCAACTCAGCCAACATCTTAGGGTCGTTGTAGTTGGTAACAGCCTTCACGATAGCCTGTGCACGCTTAGCCGGGTTACCGCTCTTGAAGATACCAGAACCTACGAATACACCCTCAGCACCGAGCTGCATCATCAGGGCAGCATCAGCTGGAGTAGCCACACCACCGGCAGCGAAGTTAACCACTGGCAACTTGCCGTTCTCATGAACATACTTCACCAGGTCGTAAGGAGCCTGCAACTGCTTGGCTGCCTCGTAAAGCTCATCCTCGCTCATAGAAACCAGGCGGCGGATTTCGCTCTGCATCATACGCATGTGGGTAACAGCCTGAACCACATCACCTGTTCCTGGCTCACCCTTGGTACGGATCATCGTAGCACCCTCAGCAATACGGCGGAGCGCCTCGCCCAGGTTCTTGGCACCACAAACGAATGGCACGTCAAACTGAGTCTTATCAATGTGATAAACATTATCAGCTGGAGAGAGCACCTCGCTCTCGTCGATATAGTCGATTTCGATAGCCTGAAGAATCTGAGCCTCAGCGAAGTGACCGATACGGCACTTAGCCATTACAGGGATAGAAACAGCCTCCTGAATACCCTTGATCATCTTAGGGTCGCTCATACGTGAAACACCACCTGCTGCACGGATATCAGCTGGAATACGTTCCAAAGCCATTACTGCGCATGCACCTGCTGCCTCTGCGATTTTTGCCTGTTCTGGAGTTGTTACGTCCATAATCACACCACCCTTGAGCATCTGAGCCAAGTTGCGGTTCAATTCTTGTCTATTTTCTGCCATAATTCTTATATTTTTATTCAATTACGGCTGCAAAGGAAACATTTTTCAGCGAAACAGCAGAAAAATGTTCCATTTTCTGCAAACATTGAGTCATTTTGTATAAAGAGAGATTCGCAAATATATAAGAGATATTCCTGAATATATAAAGCAGTACACAGATTGTACTGCTAAGAGAAACCGAGAGGAGTTCACCTTCTGAACTTCTACATTTTTTGTATCTTAGCGAAAAATTTCGTAACGAAAAATTTCGATTATGGAATATAGAAGACCCATTCTTCAGGAAATGGATACTCAAGAACATGATTGAGTAAGATTATATACAGAGAAATCGCCAGTGAAGCTTGTTTCTACAGTTTCGCTGGCGATTCTGGGCAAGAGAGATTTATCTATATGTTAACAAAACAAACTCGCTCCAAATTAGACTTTGATAGGATATCAAGAAGTTTCAACTCTATATTATCTGATTCTTTTTATTCCATCTCAAACGCATTTTAGTTTCCCAATTCCAACTGATTCTTCACAAGATTATAATATGCCCCTCGCTTGGCGGTTAAAGATTCATGGTTGCCAACCTCAACCACCTTTCCCTGGTCAAGAACTACGATTTGGTCGGCATTCTTTACGGTACTCAGGCGATGAGCAACAATCACAACCGTCTTGCCTTGATAGAACTTATCCAGGTTCTCCACGATATTACGCTCATTGTTGGCATCTAGCGAGTTGGTTGCCTCGTCCAGGAAGATATAGTCAGGACTCTTATATACCGCCCTTGCTATCAGGATGCGCTGCTTCTGTCCCTGGCTCAGTCCTACGCCATCACGCCCAATCTTGGTGTTGAACTTCAGCGGCAAGGCCATCACATAATCCCTGATGCAAGCTATCTCAGCAGCTTTCATCAAACGGGCTTCATCTATTTCTGCATCATCCACAGCTATGTTGCGCCCGATGCTCTCCGAGAAGATGACACCCTCCTGCATCACCACGCCACACTGCCTGCGCCACCATTTCCTGTTGAGCTGATTGATGTCGGTATTGCCAATGGTGATTTTTCCTTCCAGCACCGGGTAGTACCCCAGCATCAATCGGATGAGCGTGGTCTTTCCGCTGCCCGATGCTCCCACTATCGCCGTCACCTTACCTTGAGGAATATGAATATCCACCCCGTCTATTGTCTTTCTGAGGGCATGAGGATCATACTTGAACATGATGTTGCTGATATGGATACCATCCTCAGGATGATCAAGACCTGTCAGCAAGCCATCCTTCCCGTTCTCATCATCCATCTGATGAATCTCATTGATTCGTTCCAGACTGATTTTCACATCCTGCACGGAATAGAAGAAGTTCATGAGTTGCTCCACCGGCGAGTTGAGCTGTCCGATGATATATTGCACGGCGAGCATCATACCCAAGGTCATGTGCCCTTGGATTACCGCCGTAGCGGCAACCACCGTCACAACGATATTCTTCACCTCATTGATAAAAATACTGCCTGCCTCCTGGGTCTGCTGTAGTTTTAGAGATTTCTGCTGCACCCTGAAAAGATTCACCTGTGTCTCCTCCCACTCCTTCCGCTTGCGCTGCTCGCAATCCTGCAACTTGATTTCCTGCATAGAAGTGATGAACTCGTATGTCCTGTTGTTATTGATGGCTTGCTGCTCGAAGAGTTCATAATCGAGCACCTTTCTTCGACGCAGGAAGAGAGCCATCCATCCTCCGTACAGGATGCTGCCCAATAAGAAGATGGCAAACACCACCTTATTATATATAAAAAGCACTACCGAGAACACCACGAAGGTAAGCATGGCAAAGGTGATGTTGAGCGTCTGCTGAGTGAGGAAGTTGTTCACACGGCTATGGTCGCTCATCCTTTGCATCAAGTCGCCCATCAGTTTGGTGTCGAAGAACGACATCGGCAGTTTCAGCAGTTTGATGAAGAAATCGCTCACCAGGGAGATGTTGATCCGCATGGAGATGCGGAGCAGGAACCATCGGCGGGCGAAGTCTATCGCTATTCGGCTGACGGTGAGCATCAACTGGCCTAAGAGTATGAGCCAGATGAATCCAATGTCTTGGTTCTTGATACCGACATCCACGATGGATTGGGTAAGGAACGGCAACACCAGCTGCAGGGCGCTGCCCGCAAGCAGTCCCGAGACAATCCAGGAGAATGCCTTGCGGTATTTCTTGAAATATCTGAAAAGGAACTTGAAGGAACGCTTCTCCTTCTGTCTATCTTCGCCTTCCATCTGATAGGTGAAGAAGGCAGGAGTGGTTTCGAAGAACATGGCGATACCCTTGTCCTCGTCATTAGAACGAGTGCTTATCCAATGCCGTTTGAATTCTTCAAGATTATAAGTTGTCTTTCCCTTGCCAGGGTCTGCGATATAGAATTTCTTGCCCTTCTTCATCTTATATAATACCACGAAATGGTTCTGGTTCCAATGAAGGATGCAAGGGAGCGCAGTCTCGCTAAGTTCCTCTATTGTAGCCCTAGCCGAAACCGTTTGAAATCCCAATATTCTTGCAGCCTCATTGATGCCCAGCATGGAGACACCTTCCGTTGTTGCAAAGCAAATCTTCGACAGAGATTCCAATGTATAGTCTCTGCCGAAATATTTACAAATCATCAGCAAGCAAGTAATGCCACATAGCATACTATCATGCTGAAAACAAACAGGAAATCTATTCATTTATTTTTCCATATCTAAATTCTTACTATTATTTAGCTTTGTTGTTTTCCCCTTTCCCAAGCTATACTTTACACTGATTAGGGCAACAAAAGCATTTACTCTATTATCACCATAGATTTGATAAGCAAAATTTGGAAGGCTCACTTTCGTATAAGTCTTCTTGGAAATCATGGACGTCGGTATACTTACTTCCAAAGATATTGGCAACTTACCTTTTAACAAAGAGCAAGAAGTTCCAATAAACAACTTTTCCTCTTCATCATACTGTTTACCTTGTAATAATGGCAATTTGTCGTGACGAAGGAAATAGCTAGCCATAAAACTCAATTTTGTATTTGGAACATTCCAAAGAAGCTGTGTATCAAGATACCAGGTTCTGCCAAAATGCTTCGTGTCATCTTTCATATACCGATGATACCACTGGTAATTTGCAACAAATGACAGTTCTACGCCATTGCCAAGATTATAATCACCTTCCATTCCCAAGTAATTATGTCTGTAATTACAATTTGCTTGAGTCTGATAAGTTTTATCCTCTTCATGCTGATAATAGTCTATAATCTCATCCTTGCTCTGCTTGTACATATAGTCAATCTTGACTATATTGACAAAGTTGACCGTAATTTCAGAATAATGCATAATTCTAGGTTTCAACTCAGAATTGCCTCTATGCCAAAGCACATCGTTCACTTGCCATCTTACCGTTGACAACTGATCAAGGTTGGGATACTCCACATCACAAAAATAATTATATTGCAAATACATCCACTTAACAGGTTTCCAATAACCTTTGAACAAAGGCATCCAAGATGTATGTTTCTCAGATACTGCCGTCTGCTGATTTTCATCTTTGACAGTCAACAAATGAGAGCCTAGCAAAGCATTGAAATTTCGAAATGGTTGATATGATATTGCTCCCATCAATTTACTTCGAGTTTCCTTGCTATTATACAACACTATATTTTCATTTCGGTCAGAATTAGAATAGTCTTTCCATATTTGGGTGTAGTCAGCCCACAAAGACACCTTGTTACCCAAATAATAATTGGCAGACAAATAATAACGCCAATAATTCTTATTCCCCTTGTAAGGACTAAGAACAATATTGTCCTTCTCACTATATATTCTATCTTCATGAATATCATACCTATTATATATGAGTTCCGAAGATAAATTCAAGTGATTCGCAAACTTTCCTTTATAAAACAATCCTATGGTATAATCATCTGTCTTAAAATCATCCAGACTATTCAATTCATAAAACTTATCATTATTGAACACAGAGAAGGAATCATTCTGTTTAGTTCCTTTTCTTTCTATCCATGCTTGCGCAGATAGAATCTGATTGTTTGATAATCTATAATCCGCGCCCAAACTAAAGCTCCCCATATTATTCCTGGTACTTATGTTTGGCTTTTTATAATCAGCTGCCTCTGATTTAATCATAAGATCAGACATACTGCTATATTCATAACCAGATACATCATAATTCTGACGATGATTAAAGCTTAAGCTACCATACAAGTTAACCTTGGGTAAGGTATAGGTAAAGCTGGTACCTATAGCTTCCCTATTAGAATGCTTGTTCCTGAAAGAATACAGATTGCGGGTAAAAGTACTTACATCCCATCCTTTATAATCATCAGCCAATTCGATATTAAGTACAACAGGATAATCAGAATATTTACCTGCAGGATAACGCATAATTTCAACTTTCTTGATGCGTTTAGGATTGAGACTGATAGCATATTCCCTTTTTACTTCTTTACCATTGATAACTATTGGCACATTTTTGTCTTTACCGACATTTACCTCATCTGTTCCCCAGTCAGTTGTTATTCCAGGCAACTTTGCCAATAATTGTATAGCACTAACAGTTCCCTTACGAAGGGAATCTGTTATAAATATTGTTTCTTTTGATGCATTTCTACTCACCATATCAGCCACAACCACAACATCCTTCAGTTCTTTTTCTAAGGAAAAATTTGCAGAAGGCGTGCTGGTAGAATCCGATACGGACACAACCTTTCCTTTCACCTGCGCTAAGCAAGTGAAAGGAAACAAAAACAATATCAACACTAGTTTTGAACCAATTCTCATATTATTAAAATTTTGATGTTATTGAATTTCTGCAGCATTATTTTTATCTATTCTACTTTCAGAAGTTTTCTATGTAGTTACGAAGCGAAAAATGCTCATTTTTGATGCCAACCTTATCCTTATACAAGAACAACTTTTCTTCGTTCATACACAACGCTGATGCAACTTAGTTCCCTTACAAGACAAGAAGTAAAATGAACCTTATTTTAATCTTTCAAGCATCCGATAGGAACTACAAAAACACCATCTTTTCTTCGATATTTCCTCAGTTGGCTGGATTTTATTTCCTCAGTTGGCCGTATTTCGTTTCCTCTGTTGGCCGTATTTCGTTTCCTCAGTTGGCTGAATTTCATTTCCTCAGTTGGCCGTATTTTATTTCCTTAATTGGCTGGACTCATTTTAATCAACAGGTTTTGGTTGCCTGAAAGCAGAAGGCGTTACCCCTCTCATCTTCTTGAAGAACTTGGTGAGATGAGCCTGCGAGGAGAAACCGAAGGTATTGGCTATCTCCTGCACCGTATGCGTGGTGGTAGAAAGCTCACGCTCTATCTCCTTCACGATGTATTCATCAATGATTGCCTTCGGCGTCTTGCCGGAGATACGGCGGGTAACCTGAGCCAGATAACGGCCACTCACATTCAACTGGTCGGCATAGAAATGAACATCGCTATAAGTGCGGCAGAAGTTATTCACCTGCGAGATAAACTGGTTGTAAAGCTCAGAACTCCTGCCCTGCAGATTGCTCTGGCGCACGAGTTCTACATTGATGAAATCCTGCGCCATCGCCAACGCCTCCTCCATCTTCTTGCCCTGATTCAGATAAACGGCAAGAGCTGAAGAGAAACGGTTGATGAGACCATGCGAATTGGCATTGTCGAGGCGATAGATCCGGAGTCCCTGCTTCTCGGCAAGGCTCAGCAGTTTGGAATTCTGAAGAATGATGTCGCTCTCCTTCTTGCGTGACACGACGACAGAACAGAGCGGCAGCAGACGGTATTTGATCTGGCTCACCACATCTTCCGTCATCAGCGCATCGCCCTGGCTCGACCAGATGGCAGGGGCATAGATGATATGGGCAGGACGGTACTTGGTCAACGCATCGATGACCACATTCAGCGTCTCCACCCTGCGTATCATACCAATCTTCACTATATCAGGCTGCATATCGTTCATGATAGCCTCTATCTGCCCCGAAACAATCTCGGCAGGAATATCGAAGAACTCCTGAATACCGAGCGTATTCTGCACAGTGATGCTGGTTATTGCCGAAACTGCATAACCGCCCAACTCGGCAATCGTCCTGATGTCCGCCTGCACACCAGAGCCTCCGGTGCTGTCTGAACCTGTAATCGTTAATATCATATCCTTAAACTTTGAACCCGATGATAAGTTTGAGGGCAAAGATACAAAAAAAGAGCGAATAATCCGCAGAATTTGCAGATAATTCGCTCTTTTTTTTATTCTTCAGTGAGATCTTTACAATCCTTGAGTATCTCGGCAGGTACCTCATCGCAACGCTTGTAGCGGCTGATGTCGGTAACATCGTCCTTGGCGGTCCATATCATGGAACCCGATGCCAGGAGACGGGTTACGAGATAACTCTGGTTCCAGTCGCCCTTACCGTTATCATAGCTTCCGCTGATGATGTAGCCCTGGTATGGATCGTTCTCGATAGCGAACGAACCGGTGATATGGCGACCATACATACTGTCAAACTTCTGATACATCTCGAAAGTCTGGTCCTTGCGGTTGAAAACGATGTAGCAGTATGTGCCCTCAGCAAGAGGTTCACCGTTCCACTCAGCCAACTCCCATGTGCCATGAAGATTGGCAGGTGTAACTTCCAGAGAACGCTCCTCCGGTTCCTCATCATCGCTGCTGCAGGCTGCAAAGCCGCAGGCAAACAAAGCAATCACCAGGAGGGTGAAGAGTTTTTTCAAATATTTCATTGTCTTGGTATTTTTTTCTTTTTTACTTTTTTACCCTTTTACCTTTCTAACTTTACAACGACCTGTATCGTTCTGTCAGACGGACGGGCATCCAAGCCCTCCAGAATAACAGGGAAGGTGAAGGATTCGGGCATCGTAGCCGGAATCTTATCGGCTATGATGGTGATGACGAGATCAGCCTCATCACCCGGTTCTATCACCTCAGGTTCTGTCGTAAGACGGGCATAAGGAGGAAGAAGGAGGCTGGATATACGGAGCGGCTTGTCACCGCTGTTTCCGCAGAGGATACGTGCCTCAGGCTCTGTGCCCGGCTTTACCTCTGTGATACTTGCCTTCGCCTGTTTCAGTCTGAGTACGCCCATCTTGTGCGGATAGCGTGCCCACAGGTCAGCACCCGGCAGCACCTTTCCCGTTAAGGCAAGCTTAACGGCAGGCTGTCCCTCTACCTCTTTCAGATAGAGATAAGCACCCGTATTGATGGTACCCGGATAGCGGTTAGGCGTGAAGGTGAGCTGCACCTGACAGGTATCGCCAGGCTTCATCACATCGCCCCTGACATAAGAACTGGTACATCCACAGGTGGTTCTCACCTGTGTGATGTGCAGTATCTTCTTGCTCACATTCTTACCTACGAAGGTGAAGGTGCGAGGCGCATCGTCCTCGGTCATCGTACCTGCATCGATAAGCGGATGCTCAAACTTCAGCAGTTCCTCCTGCGCATTCACCGTAACAGGCAAAGCCAGGAAGAAAAGCGATAGGAAAGCAAATATCTTCATATTACATCCAATTACATCCAACCATTGTTACCGGCACTCTTTCTAACGGTCACAACTACAGTCTGGCTGGTACCATCAGCAGCTGTTACGGTGAGCGATGTGCTTCCGGCAGCGAGTCCCTTCACGATGAGCGTCTTGCCATCTACCGAAGCAGAAGCTACGCTACCATTCGCTACAGAGCAAGAGAAGCCCTCTGTCCGACCTGCGAAATATGCAGCGAGGTTGAGAGAAACAGTCTTCTCGATGCCCACATACACGTTAGGCAACTTCATATCAGAACTGAGTTCCTTGTTCTTGATGTTATTCAAGAGCTGAGCTGCATCAATCAGACCAGCACCCATCTTGCCGATGTACTTAGAGAGCTGTACGATCTCAGGCGAAGCACCTACGGTAGTATGGTTCATATAGTAGGTCTTGGTTGCACCATTCTGATAATGGCTATCCAGTTCCTTTACAGACTTCTTCATCAGGGCTACGAAATCGGCAGCACGATAATGACGGTTCGTCTTGGCAGCATAAGCGAGACCCAAGGCAGCCACACCCGAAACGTGAGGACAAGCCATAGAGGTTCCCTCCATGTAGCCGTAAGCAGGCTTACCGTTCTGGATCATCGTAGAGAGCACAGCACCTTTCTGCTCGGTTGTCGTCTCTCCCCAGTATTCATCTTCCTGCTCGCCAATCTTGCTGTAATATTCCAAGTCGCCACCAGGAGCGCTCAGGGTTACGAGCGAACCGTAATCAGTGTAGCAGGCTGGAGTATAGTCGGCAGCTAATGAAGATACGCTGACGCACTTAGAGTAAGCACCTGGGAAAGCAGGATTGCCAGCATACTCGTTACCGGCTGCGAAGACAGGAATACCGCCGTCGATGACACCGTTAGGCGAACCGGCATTGTTGATGAAGTAATCCAGAGCTTCCTTCTCCAGCGGATAGGTCTCAGCCCATTCCTTCTCGGTAGCAGGACCCGGAGTATAACCGTTGATGATGCTAGACTCTGAAGAGTTGTAACCCCAACTGCACTGCAGGATGACTGCACCATTATCGGCAGCATACTTGATGGCTCTCGCCTCGCCTGCCAAGGTTACACTGTTCTGGCCGGAGAATACCTGGCAAGACATGATCTTGACACCAGAGTTAGGAGTACCGTCACCACCAGCTATACCACAAACACCTTTGCCATTATTATTTACGGCTGCAATGGTACCAGCTACGTGAGTACCATGACCGGTGTCATTGGCATCAGTCCAGGTAATATCGCCGCTCTCAGTAACGAAGTTGTAGCCATGAAGGTCGCCCTCATAACCGTTTCCGTCGCCGTCAGTCTTGGCACCCTGAACACTTTCGCCCGGGTTGCACCACATGTTGGCTGCCAGATCAGGATGCGTATACATCACGCCCTCATCGAGAATAGCCACGATGATAGAAGGATCACCTGTGCAGGTCTTCCATGCCTCAAGTGCATTCACGTCACATCCTGCCTTAGCACCCACGTGATTATTGTTGAGGTTTTCAAAGTCATAGTTGCCCTCACCCAGGTTACGGTAGTGCCACTGGCTGGCAAAGCCTGGGTCGTTTGGCTCGCCCTCGGCTGCTGCTGCGCGGGTAGACTTCTGCTGAAGTGCCTTATCGCTGAGATAGATGCGCTTGCTGTCAGTATTGTAAGCACGCTTGATGCGGCCGTTGGTCTGAACCTTTGAGATTTCACCCAACTGCTTCAGGCGCTCGGCAGCCGCCTTCAGGTCGGTTCCCTTATTAAACTTCACCGTATACCAGAGGTGGAGTCCCGCCTCGCGGGTTCTTGCCTCAGTATTTGCATCTACTGGGAATACTCGCTCGAAGCTGTAGCTTCCCAGGATGTCGAGCACCTCGTCGGTAGAAGGAATACCCGAACGGGTAGCCTTTCCGGAGCGGGTCTTGCTCAGTTGTGCCTGGTCGAGGATATCGCTCATTTCCGGACTGAACTTAATCAGCAGTTCACCCGTCTCAGCATCTGCAGGGATGGTGATTTCTGAATTGCCGTCAGAAGAGCCGATGGTTGACAGGCTGTCAGAACAGCCCGTCAATGCCAATGCGACCATTGCTATATAGAAAAACTTTTTCTTCATTGTTTGCTTCTATATTGTTTTTATATTTATCTTACTTTTTCTTAGTTCTCCTGTACTTAGCCATCAGCGCAGCTTCATTAATATCGCCAGCTGCCACGTATTTGCGGTAGTAGAGCGGATAAGCTACACCCGGAACCTCCCACTTGCTGCCTGGGTCGCTGGTTCCGTAATAGTAGTCGTAGCTGTAGCTGTCTTCTGTCATATTAGAGAAACCAACGGCAGCGCCATCGCTGTTCTTACCCTTAGGCTGCTGGTTGAAGATCATGATAGAAGGAGTCCATTCTACCAGATGTGGATGATAAAGAATCCACTTTGGCACCGCACCTGTCAGGAAGTTAAGGTTGAGTGACAACTGACGGCAGTTTGGCAATACACGTGGCACCTGGTAAGGATAAACCTTCTCACTAACTACAGAACCGTCCTTGTGTTTGCAGGTTACAGGATTACTCCTGTCTGAGAGCAACCACTTGCAGGTATCGCCTACCAGCTTGTCGAGATAATCAGCCTTATTGGTAGAGAAGTCTGCCCTGCTGTAGCGGGTAGCCTTGCCAGCAGCCTCCAAAGCTTCAGTCATCTCTTCATCTGTTGGAAGTTCACCCTCCAGGAAGCAGTATGACAACTCCAGGGAATTCAGTTTTTCCCATGTAAGGAGCTTCAGAAGCGCCTGGCGGTCTGCGGTTCCGGCATTTACCTTACCATACAGTCCGATAGGATAGTTATTATAAACATAGACGCCTGATGCATTCATTTCGCCCAGCGAAGCGATGTTGGTGACAACATCCGTACGGCGCTGTGCATAGAGGATGAGATTGCGCAACTTAGGGAAGTTCTTCTCGTTGACGATATTGGTGATATCCGACAACTTGTTGAAGTTGTTACTTACCAGATTGAGCGTTTCAAGACTCTTGCCCAGATTAACAAAGTTAGTAGGCAACTGAGTCAGACCGTAAGCCTGAACGGTAAGATTCTTCAGATACTTCAGCGAGCAGATTTCATCACCGAGGTTCACCTCACGAATCTGGTTGTTCTCGTTAGCTGCAACAGAGAATGACTCCAGGAACTTGAGGTTGCCCACTTCCTTAGGAAGAGTTTCGCCACTCTTGAGGTTGAACATGCTGAACTTGACAGAACGTACACGTCCTAAAGCCTCAGGATGATCCTTCACGAAAGCATCAGTAGCTTCCCAGAGCGTTACGCCGCTCCAGTTGCGCATGTTATCGCTGGAATCGAAGGTAGCAATGCTACCCAGTTTCTGGTTGATCATGATGACAGAGAGAGAGTCACCGGCACGGTTGTCCTCAATCTTTGGTGCTGCCTTCTGACGAACGGTCAGGATAACATCATCTGTAGGTTTGCCATCTGCATCTACCAGCTTGTCTTCAGCCTTGACTGGCACGAGATGAACCTTAGCCACACGAACGGCAGGAACCACGTTCATCGCCCAGCGGAACTTGAACTTCACGGTGCGAGGACGGTACTTTCTGTCCAGCACGATACCCAGGTTAGTACCTTTCAGCTTATCTTCATCCTTGCTGTTCAGGAGCCAGCCCTCACGCTCGCTATCGTTCTCTGCCTTCTCTGCATCGGTCAGATCACCCTCAAAGGAATACTCAATCTTTCCAATCTTGCATTCCACGTTGGCAGAAATCAGACTCTCGAAAGCACGTTTATCGTAAGAACCGGAGTTTTCGATTTCTACAACAGGATCCTTCAGGAAGATCTGCTTGCCATAACCGAACTGGGTGATGGTAAGCTTGCGACTCTGTCCGTTGGCACCCTGGAAGCAGAGTTCTGTGCTGCGGAGCTTGTTGGAAAGAGTAGAATCCACCTTGATGGTACCCTCAACAGAACCCACGCCGTTGGCAGGCGAAAGCATCAGCCAAGGCTCAGAGGTATTTGCCACCCAGTCCTGTGAGGCAGCGATGGCAATCTGCTCTGTTCCACCCTGAGGAGCTACTGCTATCACCTCCTTATCGAGCGCCAGTCCTCCTGGGATATCGACATCATCCTTATCGCTGCAGGCTGTGAAAAGCCCGGCAGCGAGAACGATACCTAATGTCAGTTTATTCATATATTTCATATTACTACTTTCTTATAGGGTTTAATTTTCGAGATCCAAAGCATCGCAACCGCGGATGTCCTGATTCTTGTCGTAGAACAGCTTATACATACCTGCCTTGATGTATGGGCAGACGCTGGTTACATCGATAGAGATGTTAGGGTTGTCTGCGATATTCAGGATATAAAGGTGAGAGGTCAGTGTCTCTTCTACCTTACGGATATCGTTGGAACCAATCTGGAACTGGATCAGGCTCGGACAGGTTGTGATTCCTGTAGGCCATGTACGCAGGCAACGCTGGTCGTTATTCTCATCACGCTGGTGGTTGATGGCAAAGGCACGGAGCACGGCACTGTTCAGAGGCTGGGTTGGCACCTCGGTGAAGCAGTTGTAGCTCAAGTCCATATTGGTAATGTATGGCAATGTGGTTGAGCGGAAGTCATCAGAGAGGGAGGTCAGCTTGTTGAATCGGAGGTCGATGACCTGCAACAGATAAGCCTTCTTGCCCTTGATGGAACCCTTAGGGATGGTGCGCATCTGGTTGCCGCTCAAATCGATGGTTGTGATTGGCGAACCGGCTGTAAACAGCTCTGAAGGGAACTTCTCTATCTTGTTGTTTGACAGAGTAACGGTTGCTGCATTAATACCCTTGTAGGTTCCATGACTCTTGTCTACACCTGTAATCTCGTTGTAAGAGAAGTCTACAGAACCCATCTCGCGAACTGAACTGGCATCGAAGATATTAGGAATCTTCTTCAACTTGTTGTGGGCGAAGGTCAGACTCTCTACATCATCTGTAAAGGCACAGAGATTGGCTGGAACCTCCTCAATCTGGTTGTTGTTCAGATAGAGTGAAGAAAGCGCTACCTCAGAACCGAACGGATGCAACTTCTTGATGTTGTTGTAAGCCAGGTCGAGCAGACCGAGGTTCACCATCTTCTTCAATGCAGATGACTCAGGGAATTCCTCCAGGTTGTTGTAGCTCATATAGAGAATCTGGAGTGTCTTACCGGTCTTCTCATTAGCCAGACGGGTCCAGTCGCTTCTCAACTGGTTGGCAGAGATACCCTTGCATCGTGCCAGGTTCATCGCCTGCAATTTAGGGAGATTATAGTAGAAGTCTGGAATACGACTGATCTTCGGACAGTTGTAAAGCTCGATATCGGTCAGGTTTTCCATCTTGTCCCAATCCTCATCCTTAAACTCCTGTGCAAACTTACCGTAAACAGGATCGTCAGCATTGTAGAACTTCGCACAAACTCCATCTTCTGTGATAGAAGAGTTACCGATGTAGAACTGCTGCAGGTTGGTCAGACGGTAGATAGCCTTTGAAATACCGGAGATGCGGTTGGTCAGAGTACCAATCTGTGCATCCTTCAAGTTGATGCGGCTGTCCTTCTTGATTCTGTTCTTAGGTGCCACCTTAGGATCAGAGTTGTAGCTTTTTACAATCATCTCCGACATGTTGGCACGTGGGTCATACTTCAGGAACTTGTTCTCATAGTCGTGACGCATGCTGCTCTTCTTTGCTGCAGTCAGACTGTTTGCATCATAATCATTGAAGATGTTGGCACCAATCTTCTCATCGTGAGAACCGAGGTTGAGCACCTGGAGTTCAGTCAGCTGTCCGATGGCATCAGGTACGATTCCCTTAGCACCGAAACCTGCGATGATAAGACCGATGACACGGCCGTTGCTATTGAGCGTTACGCCCGGCTGTTCGCCCCACATATCGAGTTCCTTATTGAAGTTCCAGTTAGCTCCCTTGAAGGTAGCATCGCCATAGAAGCTCCACTCCTTACCCTGGAGAGATTCCCAGATAGCCTTCAAAGCCTCATAGTCCTTGATATACTCCTTTGTCTTGGAAAGGAGGATAGGCACCTGAGCCTTATCATTCAGTTGATTATCCTCTACGATAAACGCCTCACCCTTTACAGGCTGGGTCTCATACTTGGTCTTCACCGCACCTGTCTTGCCGTAGGTGGTATAAGAGGTAACCTGATAAGTACCGGCAGGCAACCATACGGTAGAATCGCAGTAAGCTGTACCTGTGTCCATATACTTATCGTTCTCATTGTCAGGATTCTGATTCTCCTTGCTTCCCTCCTTATATTTCACCTTCAGTTCAGGGAAGGTATAGGTTTCACGGGTAAAGAGGTTGGTTACGCTGACGTCAACGAGACGGATGTTAGAGAAGAGATACTCAGTACCACCGGCACGGGTCTTCTCCCACTCCTTCACGAGATTGAACTTCACCTTACCACGCTCCACAGTCTCCACCATGAGGTTCTGTACTTCCAGACCGCCACCTACTACAGTGAATGTTTCGCCGGCAGAAGAAGCCAGCAACTCCTCGTCTACAGCATCATAGAGATAGAAACCGATGACGGTGTAAGTACCCGAAGCGAGTTGCAGTTTTTCACTTCTCAGACCATACTCAGCATTCTCTGAATTATAAGAATTGAGCACCAGTGTCTGAGACACAGTTGTACCGTTGTGCTCCATGACCACCTTGATTTTCTTGGCATCATCCAGTTTCTCAAGTTTGTCAAGGGCAGCAGCACGGGTAGCTCTTGAAGAAACCTTCTTGCTGAGCTTGAACTGCACATATCCGTATGTGCCGTCCCAACCCTCGGTTTCATCATCAGAGCAACTTGTTGCTGCAAAGGTCAGCATCGTGACCAAGAGCAACAAGAGTGCCTTTGAAAATATCTTGAATCTGTTCATTACTTTCTAATTTTTCTGATAGAAGTATGTTTCTTACTTTTATTATAGGTAGGCTCTACTACGAGAACCTTCACCACCTTGCCATGATCCTGGAAAGCCATGAATACAGGAGCAGTATCTGGGAGTCGGAAAGAGAATGTCCAGTTTTCATTCTCATCCATGCCTGGCTCTGGAACAATTTCCTGACCATCGCTGCCTATCATATAGAGATAACCCGTTTCCATCATGGTAGTAGGTTTCCAATCCTTGATGTTAGGGTTTACAGTAAGCGAAGAACCTACTTCTGCCGAAGCGATGTAGATTTCATCGCCATTATAATTGAGGAAACTTGATGCTACTTCTTTATACATACCGTTCACATCCTTTGTACACTCTACGTCGAGCCAGTTATTCTTCTTGATTGTTGGTGCTGCAGACTGATCATCAGCTGAAGGGCTGGTCTCCTTCTGTACAACTTCCATCAGGAAGCAGTTGTTGTAATCAATTTTCACGTCTGTGTAGTTGTTCTCCAGCATATCATCTAGGCCGTTCTCAAGAGTCTTGTATATGGCCTGTGGCAAAGCATAAACCACGAATGTACGGTTTCCGCTGTTCAAAGGCTCAATTGTGAGTTTAACATTACCCTTCTCACCCTGCAACTTCACAGCGCCAGTTTGATCCTCGAACAAACCATTCTTTGTTTTCTCGAAGACTACAAGCTGATAAGCATCATCCAAGGTCTTGAGGGTGAAAGGAACGAAGTTGTGGAATGTGAAATCGTTGGTCTCACCGCCATTCAGTTTAGAACCATTCTGAGTGAACACCTTACCGTCAAGTGATACATTCCAGACATTCCATTCCGAAGCATATTTTTCATTAGGATGAGTAATTTCCATCATATTTTCTGGCATACCCTCAAAGATAACAGGTACGGTTTTAGCAGCCTTGCCATCCTCAGAAGTGAAGGTGATGGTGTAGTTACCGTCCTTGATGGCATACTTAGCACTTACGCCCTGATTCTCCTTGAAGGAAACTCCGCCTACAGCATCCTTGTTAGGTGTACCTACTAGGAAACCACCTTCCAAGTCTACCCAAGCTGGAGTATTAGTAACCGCAAAACGGTAGTTTGACTTTACGGTAAACTTGTTGTATACAGGCTGTCCTGCGAGGTCCTTGTAACCTAAGGTGATACCTGTCTCGGTGATATCTTTGCCAGCCGCATCGAATACCTGCAACTTATAGCCAGCAGCCGAACGCGTAACCTCAGCGATAGCAACTTTCTGACCACCCATGCTCAGGAAGAGCTGAGCCACGCTCATATCATTGCTGGCTTCATCAGCAGTAATCTTAAACTTGATGGTCTGCTTGCCTGCAGTACCATTGAGTACGAAAGCGTCTGTTTTCTCGCCCTGCACCAGTTTACACCAGATTTTGTCTGAAGAAAGGCTCCAGCTCTCGTTAGCTTCGAAAGTAAACTCTTTCACTTCGCCAGCTTCACCGGCGATAGTCTGTACCTGTGGGAATACAGGAGTTACGGCATCGTCATCGCTGGAACAAGCTGTGAACAGAGTCACTGATACCAGCGCCATCAATACGAGCCAATATTTTGAAATCAATGTTTTCATTTTCTTTTTATTCTACGATTAATATCCTTGTTCTTTCAATTTCTCTGCCTCTGCATCGCTGATCCATTCATACATGGTGATGAAGGTTCCTACGTTGCCGTAGGTTGAACCATCCTTGTTGTCAACACTCATGTTGACATACTGCAATACATAGTTCTGGCAGGTGTTATAATAAGAGGTATAGAGAGAAGGCTGGCTGATGCGCAACTTGCCGTCTCCATAGATGGTACCGAACGCCTCGCCGGTTTCACCAGCTATCTGGTCGTCCATCTCTACCTTTGGCTCAAGAATGTTCTTGGTGCTGAACTTCAACTTCAGGTTGTAGCCCTTATAGTAAACATCCTTCAGCAGAACGGTATTCTCCTCGCCTTCCACTACCTCGGTCTTGATCAGACGGTTGGTTACGTTGTTCAGATACTTGCTGTAGAAGGTAGATGTTACCATGCACCAGCCAGAGAAGTTGTGGATATCGAAAGGACAAGACTTCTGCATTACCACGTGGGCATAGTCCTTATAGAGATCTGTCCAGTTATACTTCTCCGGAATCACCAGTTTCAGGGTGAAGCCCAGAGAGTCGGTCTTGCCGATGTTATCATAGATACCCTGAACCTTCACATTTCCTACCATCTCGCCCGCCTTGATTGTAACGGTGTTGTTGAGGATGCGGTAATGCTTACCCTCGATGGCATTGCTCTGCTTGTCTACTACCTCCACGCCGAAGGTGCGGTCGTAGTCAGCTTTTTCGGTTGCAGATACAGGCACATTGAAAACCTCATTGCTTTCCTGTACAGCATACTGATAGAGCGTATCAGAGAACATGATATGACTTGGACCAGCATAAGTGGTATAATCCTGTGAACAACTCACAAGAGCGATGAGTGCAGCTACGGCTGCCAAACATCCCATCATTATTTTCTTCATGATCGTCTCCTTATTTTATTTGTTACTTTCATTAGGCTGAATCTCAGAACCTGGTGCCTCAAGCTCATGCTGAGGAATTGGCCAGACAAAGAGAGGGTCATCCTTTTCAACCTTCAGACTGCTCTGCACGAAGTTGGCAGCAGGCTGGTCGGCAGCCTTACGCTCAAATCCCTTGTGCCAGCGCTTGAGGTCGTTCAGACGGAAGCCTTCCATATAGAGTTCCTTCACGCGCTCTGCCTCGATTATCTTCATGGCGTTGCTCTCGCTCATTGAGGTGTTACCACCATATGAAGAGTAGCGGGCTGTACGCAAGGTTGAGATGTCCTTACCTGCCTTACCATAGTCCTTCTTCATGGCGTAAGCCTCAGCACGTATCAGATACTGCTCTGACAGACGGAACACCATTGGCTGGTGAACATGCAGGATATTGTTGTTCAGGAATTCCGCATCGCCGAAATACTTGCTCAACAAAGGCCACTGCAAACCGTGCTCATAACCGGTGGTACGGGTTGTGAAGATGGCTGCAGCACGGAGGTCATTGCTGTCGAATGAGTTGATGACCCATGTCTCAGGCACATAGTCCGGACGATAAGTTACGTAGTTGTAGTTATCGAAGATAGTGCCCAGTGCACCGCCATAGCTGTTCACGGTGAAGCCTACCTTCCAGATAGCCTCGCGGGAATCGCCATAGGTCCAGATATACTTGTAATCGTTCACCTGGTTGGTATAGGTGTTGGAAGAAGCCTTCTCCAGCGTATAATACTTACTGCCGATTACCTTAGATGCATACTTGATGGCATCATCCCAGCGATGCATATATAAGGATACGCGCGCACGCAAGGCATGACAGGTATACTCATTGAAGTAAATCTCGTTGTAGAGACTTCCAGAGAAGTCTTCATCTACCTTCAGATATTCAGCAGCCTTGTCCAGGTCTCTCAATACGAAATCGTATGATTCCTTCAGAGTGGCTCTCTTCTGTGGCTCATTGCCGTAATAGTGCTCTGTGAGTACAACGCCGAGTTCCTTCTCTGCCTGCTCATCGCTATCGTAAGCCTTGCAGAAACACTTGATCAACTCTGAATAAGCCAGGGCACGGGCAAAATAAGCCTCGCCCTCACACTGCTCCAGCTTGTCGAGCTCCTTATCACTGTTGGTGTTTGCCTTTACCTTATCTACATTATCGAGCAGGAAGTTGGCATTGTTGATAACACCATAAAGATCGGCATATACCGCCTCGATGTCGGTGTTGGTAGCCTTGATATCTTTCCAACGGTAGATATCGCCATAGGCATTAGAGTAGCCCTTCACGCAGTACACGAAGTCTGCCTGCAGATCTGGCAGGATTGTCAGATTGCCCGAATAGAGGGCGCTGCTCTTGAAACTGTCGTAGATACCGTACACCAGCTTGTCCATGTCGCCCACCGTGTTGATAGCCTGGTCCATGCGGATAGAATCCTCAGGATACTTATCAAGACAGGAAGACATCGAGAGGGCTAGGATTCCCGACAGGATGTATGTCTTTATATTTTTGATATTCATTTTTTCTCCTTTCTTGGTTAGAATTGCAATTCAACACCCAGAGTAAACTGGCGTGATGCCGGATACTGTGCCTGGTAAATATTGGATGAAACCTCAGGATCCAGACCGTTGAAACCGGTTATGGTGAAGAGATTCTGTGCCTGACCGTAAATTCTGACCATAGAGAAGAAGTTGGTCTTGCGCAACAAGCTCTGTGGCAATGAATAGGACAGACTGAGATTCTTCAGACGGAGGAACGATGCATTCTCCAAGAAGCGGTCGTCGAGCTGGGTTACCTCGCCCCAACGTGGGATGTCGGTAATATCGCCTGGCTGCTTCCAGCGGTCGTACAACAGACGGTTTGACTGGTTGTAAGCTGTACCGAAGGTTACACCACTCTCCTCGAAGTAACGGTCGTTGTTAATCACGTAGCGTGTACCGATCCAGCTGAACTGGGCAGAAAGCTGCAAGCCTTTCCAACGGAAACTTGTACCGAAACCGCCCATCCAAGGTGCATCATAGGTCTTGCCTGTCATCACCTTGTCGCTCTCGCGGAACTCGTTGGTTACGTTGCCGTCCTTGTCATACCAGAGCTGCTCACCATTTGCTGGGTTCACACCGGCATAACGGTTCAGGAAGAACTCGCTTACTGAGTGACCTACTACATACTTCAAACCGGTGGTTGAGTTTACATACTCGGTTACACCGTTATAGAGTTCCTTCAATCGGTTCTGGTTGTAAGATACGTTGGCACTTACATTCCAGGTGAAGTCGCGTGTGCGGATTACATCACCGTCAGCGCTCAGCTCGATACCCTTGTTAGCCATCACACCTACGTTCTTCCAGCGATAGCCCTCGCCGGTTACGGTGTAAGACTCAGGCACGCGCATCAGCATATTAGAGGTACGCTTGTAGTAAGCCTCGAAGCTGAAGTTGATTCTGTCGAGGAAGCCCAAACGGAGGGCGAAGTTGTTTGCCCATGTTGACTCCCAACCCAATTCCTCGTTACCACTCTGTGATGGAGAGAAACCGGCAGTATTATCGTAGTTGGCACCACCAGAAACCAAAGCCAGGTGATAATAGTTTGGAATCTCAGAGTTACCCGATGTACCGGTACTTACGGCAATCTGGGCTGTGCTGAGCCACTTCATATCCTTCAGCCAGTCGGTAGACTTCACGTTGTACATGAAACCGAGTGACCAGAATGTACCCCAGCGATGATCCTTACCGAAACGTGAAGAAGCATCGGTACGCAGAGAGAAGTCGGCATAGTAGAGCTCCTTATAGTTGTACTCGCCACGCATGAAGAATGACAGGTAAGAATAGTCAGAAGATGAATCTGCCCAGCGGCTGGCACGTGTACCTGATGATACGTTGGTCAGGAGATCGCTGGTCTGACCCTTGGAATATACCTGGAAACCCTCTGAGTGGAAATTGACAGCCTCCTGACCCAGCATCACGTTGAACGAATGGATATCGTTCAGGGTGAAACGGTAGTTAGCCGTAGTAGTCTCTGTCAGGTTGATGGCATCGCTGCTCTGGCGTGCCGCAGTACCCTGTCCGTTGTTTGAAGAGAGACTTGGGAACGACTGGAGGAACGCTGTAGAATGGGTGAAATCGGCACCGAACTGAGTACGGATAGTCAGATTCTCTATCGGATAGATTTCAGCATACATGGTAGAGAGCACCTTATATTTCTTGTTCTTGATAGGATTCAAGCCCATGTAAACGATAGGGTTCTCGCTGGTTCCAGCCCAGTTGCCTGCTGAAAGTGAAGCCAGACTGCCATCCTTTGCGTATGGATTCCAGTAAGGCAACATGAATCGGCATGCTGAGATAGGAGTAACGGTAGTATAGCTGCCGTCATCAGCCTGCTGAGCCTCCTCGTAGGCAGCCATGGTGTTGGTACCTACCTTCAACCACTTGCCAGCCTTTACATCAGCATTGGTGCGGATGTTGTAACGGCGGAAGGTTGAATTCTGTGCGATACCGTCCTGATCGTAGAAACCACCAGAAACATAGTAGTTCAGTCGGTCGGTAGCACGGTTGATAGAGAGTTCGTAGCTCTGCAGCGGAGCGCGGTCGTTGAACACCTCGTCCAGCCAGTTTACGTTTACTCTTGAAAGGAGATTGTAATCCTTACCTGTATCCAGACCTACTTCTTTCTCAAACTGGATACGCTCGTCGGTATTCATCATCTTCCAGTTGGTCTGTGCCAACTCAGAGAAACCATATTGTGCACGGAGCGTAATCTTCGCCTTGTCCATTGCCAAGCCTCGCTTGGAAGTGATTACAACCACACCGTTGGCAGCACGTGCACCATAGATAGAGGTAGAAGAGGCATCTTTCAATACAGAGATACTTTCGATGTCGTTAGGACTCAAGGTATTGAAATCTGAACTTGAGATAGGCACGCCGTCGAGGATAAAGAGTGGCGACTTGCCGGAGTTGATAGAGTTGGTACCACGGATCTGGAAGGTAGCCGCCTTGCTAGGTTCACCTGAAGAAGAGATGACCTGCAAACCAGTACTCTGTCCCTGCAAAGCTTGGTCGAAGCTTGCCGCCGGCACATTTTCTATCTTTTCAGACTTTACGGCAGACACGGAACCCGCAATGGTTCCCTTCTTTCTCACGCCATACGCCACCACGACCACTTCATCCATCATCTTGGAATCCGAAGCAAGGGTGATGTTGAGCGTATTTGTCTGCGCATTCACAACGTGCTTCTGCGTAACGCAACCCACATAAGAGTAGGCAAGCGTAGCCTTCGAAGCACCCTTAATTTCGATGGTATAGTTACCGTCAATATCGGTCACCACGCCATTTGATGTTCCCTCTTGCATAATGGTCACACCAATCATCGGTTCGTTGTCTTCAGCAGACACGACTGTACCCTTGACGCTGAAACTCTGCGCCAAGACCGATTGGATAGACAACAATACAAGTGAGACAAGTAAAAGAGTTAATCTTCTCATCCTTGTTTGTTTCAAGTTTATTAATTAATAATTATCATTTTTTCTCGTTTTTTTCTCGTTTGGTAAAAGCCGAAAGCACTCAGGGCAACACTTCGCCCCTCCATTTATACATTCTTTCACTAATATGCACGCATGGAAATACCTATTTTTAACTTAAATCGGTGCAAAATTACGAATATTTTCTTATTTGCCCAAGATAATCGTTTAAAATTTAAATAATTAACACGAAATATCTATGTTTTTTAGCATATTTGCTCATAAATTTAGTTAATTGTCGATTTTTTGTCACATCCGATTACAGTTTGCAAAAACAAGTTCAATACACATCTTTTTTTGTTTCTATGCAGCCGTTTTCATAAAGCTGAAATTACGTCCCGACGTAGCTTGTACTACGTCCGGACGTATCATTTGCTGCGTCGGGACGCATTTTTTAATGCATCGGAACGTATTTTATCAGCTGACGCAAGTAGTTCAGTCAGCTAACTCAAGTAGCTCAATCAGCTGACGCAGATATCTCGACAAGCCTAAGGATACGTCTCCGTTAGCCTACGGAGTCGTATCCGTAACCCAACGGAGTTATATCCTTAACCCAATGCAGTCATATTCTTAACCCCACGCAGCCATATCTATAGGCAAACGGAAGCACATCATTTATTTACCTTTTAACTTTCATGTATTCCGTAGGGGTCATGCCATACTCCTTGGAGAAGCATTTGGAGAAATAGCTGCTGTTGGAGAAACCAACGGTATACATCACCTCGGAAACACTGAACTTGCCCTGGCTCAAGAGCTCGGCAGCACGGCTCATACGCATCTCACGGATATACTCTACAGGCGTACGACCTGTTATCGCCTTCGTCTTGCGATACAGCTGCTTGCCACCAATGCCTATCACATCCTGCAACATCGAAACATTGAAGTCGGAATCGATCATGTGCTTCTCTATCGCCTCATTGATTTCTTCGAGCAGACGCTTATCTGCCGGCTCCAACTCGCTGACGTCTACTCCCTTCTTTTCCTCTTCAGAAGACTCAGAGAGTGCAGGAGCAGGTTCAGAAGATGATGACTCAGGCTCAGATACTGGCGAAGCGGATAGCTCTGTAGCAACAGAAGATGGCTCCTTCGGTATCTTTACATTCAGATAGCGGACCATCAGAGCGGTTACCTCTTCGAACGAATGATGAGCTACGGCAGCCTTCAAATCTTCCGTCAGACGGTTGAAGAAGTCCATACGCATCTGTACCTGCTCCAATACCTCAGCCTTCTGCTTCTGGGCATCAGCCAGTTCCTTACGCAGGAAATACCAGCTTACCAGCCATGCCACAAACACGATGAGTGCTGTAACATAGAAGAGCTTGCACCACCAGGAGAGATACCAAGGCGGCAGGACGGAGATGTCGAGCGAATAAACCTCAGCAGCTATCTTGCCTTCACCATCCACGGCATGAACCGTAAGATGATAATCGCCATACGACAAACCATTATAGGTGATATCAATATTGCCGGAGTTCAGATAATGCCAGTCGTGGTCGCTGCCTTCGAGCTGATAAGCATAAACAGCTGAAGGATGGTCGGCAAAAGGAAGGTCGGTGAGCTGCAGGGTGAAGTTGTTCTCATCACTCTTCAGTTTCAGGATTTCTCCACGCTCCTCACGAGCCTCTCCGTTCACGATGATTCCTGCCAGCATCAGACGGGTAAACTGCTTAGGCTTCTGCGCAACATCAGAACTGATTACTACATAGCCGTCATTGCCGCCCATCATTACCTGATGAGTCTGCCTGCTGTAACAGATGGTAAGCGGCACGATAGAAGGAATCACGAAGCGCTGGCTCTCGCCCTGTGGGTCGATTACGCAGCATTCATTGCCCGATACTACCCATATCTTGCCTTCTACATCGCACATGGTACTAACCTTACCGGCAATCTGCCATGTCTTGGAAGGGAAACTGTTACCCAGCACAGAACCGGCAGCATAATAACAGGTTACCGAAGTATTATCACCCATCCAGATATTGCCCTTGCTGTCTGCCATCAGATAGTTGACAACATCAGAGTTAGCCACCTGCACCACCTTCATGCTGTTCGGATTGATGCAATCGAGACGGTTATAGGTAGAAACCCAAACCTTACCCTTACAGTCCATCACCATCTGCCCTACATGCAGACCGGAGAGTGCATTCTTTCCCTTGTCAGAGTAATGCCAGTCGGCAATGGTCTTGCCGCTCAGCAGAGCCGCCTTATCCATCACGAAGACACCACCCTGATAAGAACCCATCCATATCCTGCCCTTCTGGTCCTGGAGAATATCATAAGCCCAGGCGGTAGAATATTTGCCACTCTTGTCGTAGACGATGAAGTTGCGCATCTGATGAGAATTGCGGTCATAGAAGTTGATGCCGTGGTCGGTACAGATCCATACATCGCCGTCACGGTCTTCATAAATCTTGCGTACACGATTATGACTCAGCGGGAAGGCAGAGCTGTTCTGCTTGTACCATGCCACATTCTGATAACCTTCAGCATTGCGGGTGAAACGAATCAAACCGTTAGTACCGCCCATCCACCATTCGCCGTTACGGGTCTGGAGCATGGCATGCAGACAGTTGCCCTCACCCGACATCGTTATTTTATCGAGCGATACATAACGGTAATAGGTGTGGGTAGTGAGACGGGAGAGACCATTATCAGTACCCACCCATACATTCTGCCATTTATCTACAAAGCAAGCCCAGACGATGTTGTTAGGAATAGAAGCATCATCGCGGGAATCGTGGATATAATGGGTGATGGCATTGGAGAGTGCCATCTGATAGAGTCCGTTATCGGTTCCGATATAGAGATTGCCGGCAGCATCGGTAGAGAGACACTTGATGGAATTGCCGTTGAGAGCAGGAATCTGGGAGAAGTTCCTGAGCTGCAGATCGGCACAATAGAGAGCACCCTCGGTACCAATCCAGTAGCATCGGCGCTTGGCATCATAGGCAAGCGCATTGACCAGCGGCTGTTCTCCGGCACGGAGCGGAATCAGTCTGCTGCCGAGATGCAGACCGGCAAGCGAACCTACGAGCAAACCTTTCGGAGTAGAGAGCAAGGCATAGACATCGCCCCCGAAGTCAGTCTTACCGCCCTTCATATCGAGCACACGGAGTTCCTTCAGCTGCTTGCGCTTTGTCTCATCGGCAAAAGCCTTCATGGCTGGTGTTTCAGCATACTGATAATCTTCGGTATCAAACTTCAGGATACCGTTGCCGGTAGCCAGATAGAGCATCCTGCCCTCGAAGCCGAGCGCATTGACACGTGTATTGCTGAAAGTATGTTCCTGGAAATGGCGATAACCCTGATAACCATCATAGCTGTAAAGACCATTGTCGGTTCCGAGCCATATCATTCCATCACTGTCCTGGGTAATGGCACAAACTGTCTGAGCACCTTCAAGGGAGGTGTTAACGAAACGCTGCGCATGGATGGCGAGCGAAACAAAGAGCATAGCAATTGCCATGCTGATGCGGTATATAGGTTTTGTTGACTTTTTCATGCGTGCAAATTTACACAATATTCATGATAATGCCAAAAAAAAACGGAGGAAAATCATAAAAAAATCATGAAGTTAAAGGAGTTAAGGAAGTTAAGGAGTTAAGACGTATGTTTTGCTGCTTAAAAACTATGTCAAAAAGACTATTGTCTTAACTCCTCAGCGACCGTAGGGAGCGATAACTCCTTTAACTTCTTTAACTTCTGAACTTGCGAAACCTGAACATCTTATATTGCCTGGAGCGTAATCGACTTTTCGATATTGCGCTTGCTGTCTTTTACCTTCAGGATGATGTCGCCCTTCTGCTTGCTGCTCTGTACGATGACAACGAGTTTGCCGGAGAAGAGTTTCATCTGTGGCTGGGTGAACGGTTCGAGCGATGTGGCATCGCCGTTGCAGGCTGCCTTGAAAGTGCCGGCACCACTCACCTCGAAGGTCAGTTCGTCATCGGCAAGCGGACATTCATTGCCGTCCTTATCCTGCAGACTCACGGTGATGAAGGCAAGGTCGTTGCCATCGGCATTGAGAAGCACATTGTGCTCATCGGTACAGCCTTCTACCATGCAGGCAATAGGTTCATGATCAGGTGTTTCTACGCTGAACTTTATCTGTGCAGGCTCGCCGGCAGTACGCTTCACGTCCTCACCTACCTTATCGCCATACTGGTTGTAGGTAACCACGCGAATCTCACCCGGTTCATACTTCACATTGTTCCAGCGCAGACGGTAGCGGTCCAATCGGCTTGACTTGTCCTTGCGAACCCTACCCTGACTCTTACCGTTGACGAAGAGCTCGCCTTCCACACCATCGGTATAGCAATATACAGGGGTCACTTCACCCTCTCTGCCCTTCCAGTTCCAGTGAGGAAGAAGATGGGTGGTATGCTGCTGCTCGTTCCAGCGGGCACGATACATATAGTAACGGTCCTTAGGAAGTCCGGCAAGGTCGCAGATGCCGAAGTAGCTGCTGCGGCTTGGCCAGTAGGTATCGTACGGAGTAGGCTCGCCCAGATAGTCGTAACCGGTCCATACAAACTCGCCGATTACCCAACTGTAGTCATCCTGCATCTTCCAGTCATCATCCGGAAGATTGCTCCATGAACAGTATTCCGTATCATAGCTTGAGCACTGACCATCAGGATAGGTAGCCTTATCGCTTACGACAACCGGGAACTTATATACGCCACGGGAACTGACCGTAGAGGCGGTCTCTGAACCGAGAAGGAAGCCCTGAGGCAACTGCTCGATATTCTTATAATATTTATGTACACGATAGTTGAAGCCCGGCACATCCATGATCTGGGCAAAGCCGCTCTTCAGGGCATCTTCTGCCCTATCCATACCCTGGGTTACAGGACGGGAAGGATCGTACTGATGACAGATATCCTGCAGATGCTTGGCAATCTGTACACCCTCCTGACTCCACTGCTCAGGAATCTCGTTACCGATGCTCCACATCACGATGCTAGGATGGTTGCGGTGATGCTTCACCAGATTGGTGATATCCTTATCGCTCCACTCCTTGAAGAACTTGGCATAACCGTTCTTGCACTTAGGATAAATCCACATATCGAAACTCTCTGCCATCACCATCATTCCGAGGGAATCGCAGATTTCCATCTGCATGGTAGAAGGCATGTTGTGGGCTGTACGGATGGCATCGCAACCCATCTGCTTCATCATCTTGATCTGACGGATGAGGGCAGCCTTGTTCTCTGCTGCGCCCAGAGGGCCGAGGTCGTGGTGCAGGCAGACGCCCTTCAGTTTGCGGGTAACGCCATTGAGCTGGAAACCATTGTCCTTAGTTACAGAGATGGTGCGGATACCGGTCTTGAGGGTCAGGACATCAGCCACCTTCTTTCCTTCATATCGGGTAAGCTTTACCTGATAGAGATAAGGAGATTCCGGCGACCAGAGCTGTGGATTCGCCACCTTCAGGGTAGTCTTGACGGCAGGAGTTGCACCTGGGATGGTCTGCTCGGCAACCTTCTTGCCAGCCTCATCCAACAGGGCGATGACGGTCTTGCCCGACTTACCGGTCTTGCCTTCGAGGAGCGCATTTACTTCCACCTCAGCTTCCTGCTTATCAGCCTTCAGCGTGCGCACGAAGGTATCCCAGGTAGAGAAGTTTTCATTGCCATAGAGTTCTACGGAAACCGGACGGTAAAGACCGCCTCCCGGATACCAACGGCTACTCTCCTCTACATTATTAAGATGTACCTCGATAAGATTCTTCTTGCCAAACTGGATGAATGGTGTGATGTCAATGCGGAAGGCATTGTAGCCGTAAGCCCACTTGCCTGCCTCCTTACCGTTGATGGTGACAACAGGCTGACTCATGGCACCATCGAAGACGAGTACGGCACGCTTATAGCCCTTAGGAGCCGTCCAGTTCATCTTATACATGCCCTCACCTATCCAAGGCAGCGCACCCGAACGGCCCGACTTCTCGGTCTTTTCGGTTTCGCCATTCTGCTCGATAGCCACCATCTGCAGGTCCCATTTCTTATCGAAAGGTCCCGAGATAGCCCAATCGTGCGGAACAGCTACCTGCTGCCACGACTTACCATCGCGGGAGAAATCCCACGATGGCAGGTTGATAACCTTTCTGCTCTGCGCCTGGCACAGTGTGGTGAGTGCCAGGGCAAGAGTCATGAAAGTAATACTTCTCTTGATCATATTGCTATTTAATTTTCTTATTTATATGCATCGAATACGGCAGTTGGTTTGCCGCTGTTGTCGAAGGCTCCCTTGGTATATGCAGACCAACCCAGAGTGGTATAGTTGGCTGGCTTCCAGTTGTTGTAAACTTCCGGTTCCCAATAGAAGATACCCTCGCAGGTAGAGATTGCCTTGCAGCCATCCACCATCTTCTTCATCATTGGCGCAGCCTGGTCAGAGCCCCACCACATACCGATTTCAGAGATGATGACATTGCAGTTGTACTGTTCTGATAAAGTCTTAATATTATTCAGACAATTGGTGGTTAAATCCTGCCAATTGTTATCTTCTGGATAAAGTGACATGCCGATGACATCCCATTTTCCACCCTTCTTCTTCAATTCACCAAAGAGCCAGGTATAACGGCCGAGGTTATTACCCTCATCCACGTGCACGATTACTTTAGCCTGTGGATAAACCGCCTTAACAGCATCATAACCGGCGTTGATATAATCAGCAAAGTTGGCTGCATTCTTAGATACCTGACCGGTTACAGCCTCATCGCTGTTGAAGAGCATTCCGTCGCGGGTTTCATTGCCCACCTGCACCCACTCTACGTTGGTTACACCTTTATCCTTCAGGGCTGTCAATACATCCTTGGTATGATCAGCCACAGCCTGCTTCATCTGCTCGGCAGTATACCCCTGCCATGCAGCAGGAACTTTCTGGTTGCCCGGGTCAGCCCAGGTATCAGAATAGTGGAAGTCGATCATCAGACGGAAGCCGAGCTGCTGAGCGCGCCAAGCCTTGGCGATGACATCATCCTTGCCACACCAGCCACCTTCCGGATTTACCCAGACACGCAGACGGATGGAATTGGTTCCCTCTTCGCGGAGGAGTTTCAGGCACTCTGTAGCCTTACCATTCTGATTATAGAATTTCACACCATCCTTCTCCATCTCTGTGAGCCAGGAGACATCGGCGCCCTTGGCAAAACCGCTCATATCGTATGTTTTCTCCTGCTCATGAACAGGAGAATCGTCGCTGCTGCAACTTGTTCCTGTAATAGAGAACAAGAGCGCTGTAGCCAGCAACATGGCTTTTCCAAATATATTTTTCATTGCTATTTTTCTTATTAATTATTCATACTTCCATGTCATGGTGTTGAGGTCTACGGTAATCGTTGCCGATTCCATGCTTTTAGCATCTTCATTAAACCAGATATCCCAACCTTGGCGATTATTGTCATCTTCCTCTTTATAAAGAGAGAACTGGCTGTTAGGAACAGAACCATAACATACTCGTTTGTCATCTATATCATCTCCCACGAAGTAAAAACGCATATCATATAGATTCGACAAATCGTAAGTGCATGTATATACGCCTTCACTCACCTTGGTAAAGGTTGCATACAAAGTACTGCCATCTTTCGAGAACATACCGATTGTATTACTGATGGTTGGTTTTGGAGTTGTCTGATCTCCCGATACGATGGTGTATTCCAACTGACTGTGCTCACCAACCTTCACGGTTATGGTATAAGTACCCGCCTTGGCAATATTCACACTGCCAGCACTCTTTGAGTCTGTCATCTTGCCATCAGCCAAAGTATAGTTCATTGTCTTCACCACGGCTGCAGCATCATCTGTACGTGTAGCCTTGCTGTACTCAGCACCTGTTGCTACGATGCTAATTGGAGTATTATCGGCTGTGGTTGTAATCACCTTGGTCCAAGCATAATTAGGAGCATCGTAGGTCATAGCTTCACCATTCAACTGCATCGACTTGATGTAGGTTGCCTTCCACTCCTTTTCGTTGGTATCGATTACACTATAGTAGATGCCTGCCGGACTAGGGTACCAGAAGCTCCATGCTGACTCGGTATTATCCATTTCGAACTCATGACCATTCTGTCCTACATTACCCCAAATGGTACCATCGTTTTCTTTACCCCAGAAGTTGAACCAGGAAGAAGCATTCATATAGCCGGAATAAACTCCATCAGAATTAGGAGAATAGAGACAGGTAAGGGTTTGTTCCTTAGTATCCTTATCCAAGATATTGATGTAGCTCATATCAATGAGATATGGAGTAACCTTTACCTGACAGACATTGCTGTAAGCAGCATCGAGATTGCTACCCATCTGACTCTTGATACGGAAATAGAGAGGTGAACTCACATCAGGAGTCAAACCGAGATCCTTGGCAGCAGCATTGAGGTCAGCACCGGTAAAAGCCTTGGAAAGGTCGGTTACGCTGTATTCCTTTACTGAAGCGAAGTTCTCAGAGGCTGATGCCTGAAGATAAGTTTGCAGCACTCCGCTGCCCGCAGGCTTGGTTTCATCACTCGAAAGCAAGGTAGGATTCTGCCAAGCCAACGAAAGGACAACGTCCTTACTCTTGTCAACAGACAGCACCACATCAGATGCCGATGCCATCAGACTGGATGCCTCGAAGCCATCCAGATATATCTTGTCGCCACTCTCGTCGCAACTCACCAGGGCGGTGAGTGCGCAGAGAAGCATCATCAGGTTTCTAAATATCTTTTTCATGTTGTTGTAAGTTTTATAATTTAACATTTAACACTTAACATTATCATTAATAATTGTCGTTATGAAGATTTGGATTTGCGGTAAGCTCGGTGTTAGGGATTGGATAGATATTGTACTTGCTATCCACTGCCTGTCCGTCGTGGACACCACCCTTCCACTGCCAGATGTACTTATTGGTTGTGAACTGACCATAGCGAATCAGGTCGGTACGACGATAACCTTCATGATAAAGCTCACGGGCACGCTCATCGAGGATGAACTGGAGGAAGGCATCGTCATCAGCAAAATTGCTTGACCATACATCAGAAGCACCTGCACGTTCACGAAGCTGATTAATCCAATAGATGGCACCCTGCTTACGGGAAGCAATAACCTCAGGGTCGCTCGCATCCGTCTTTCCTTCTGGCCATGGATCCCAACTTGCGCCCTTAGTACGAGCCACGCACTCGGCATACATCAAATAAACATCTGCCAAACGGAAGAGAGGAAAGTCGGTTTCTACACCATCATTGGCAGTATTAGATGCTGCAGTAACACCATCATCCTTCAGATTGCTCCACTTCTCGGAGAGATAACCGGCGGCTTCTGTAGTCATGTCGGAAATATCCTTGCTCTGACCATTGGTGAAGAACTTGCAACGCTTGTCGCCATTGCCATCGATATCTGTCTGGGTGAACTTATCCACGAACTCCGGACGAAGACGGAACTCGCTCCAGCCATTGGTTACACCGAAGTCGGCAACATTCTGGTTGGCATTCGACATACTCAACTGTCCGCAGACCAGATAGGTAGAAGAACCCCAGCTTACGGTATGCTCAGCACTTACCGGCAAGGCGAAGATAATCTCGTTGGTACGCTTGTCGTTATCTGCATTGAAGAGCTTGCTGTAATCAGACTCCAGAGAGTAGCCCATATCCATCACCTTCTTACAAGCCTCCTTGCACTCGGCATACTTAGCCACGCCGGTATAAACCTCGCTGTTCAGATAAAGCTTGGCAAGCAAGGTATAGGCAGCGCCCTGAGAAGCCTGACCATAAGGACAGGTAGAGGCTGGAAGCATATCGCCTACACAATCCTTCAACTCGCTCTCGATATAATCGAATGTCTGCTGAGGAGTATAACGTGGAGGGATAAAGCTGCCCACAGGATCATTTTCTGTCACCATCGGAATATAGCGGAAGAAATCGAGGGCATGGTAATAGAACAGAGCGCGCATGAAACGGACTTCTGCCTTATACTCCTTCAGCTTCTCTGCATCAGCACCTGAGAAACTGGCACTGTTGGCATTGCGCAGGAACTCGTTGCAGAGGGCGATGTTGTAGTAGATGCGATAATACATATCTGAGATCCAAGCATCGTTGGCATCCCAAGAGAGATAAGTAAGACCCGTAGTCTGCTCACCTGTAAGCCAGGTGGAGGCAAATTCATCGGTACCACACTCCTGCATATTGATAAACATACGCATGTAATCGAAACCACTACCATTGTTCAATACGGATTCCATATCCTTGTTGTCGCCGCCCTTGCCCTGACCACTGGTCACCATGGCAGCATAAATCTTACCCAGCACAGCCTCGTAATTGGCAAGCGAGGTATAAACATCCTTAGAGGTTGTCTCTGTATGAGGATATTGGTCGAGATCGGAAACACAGCTGGTTGTGCCTGTCAGCACCGCTGTTCCCATCATCATACTATATAATATATTCTTAAGTTTCATTGTTATCTGTTTTGATTGTTAGAACTGAAGTCCGAGGCTTACTGAGTAAGTGCGAGGACGTGGATAGAATGAGTTGTCCATTCCGTTTGGCACCTCAGGATCGGTACCAGAGTAGCCAGTGATGGTGAATACATTCTGTACCATCGCAGATACGGTGAGCGAAGCCCACTTGTTGATCTTGCCTACATTGTAACTCAAACTCAAGTTGTCGAGTTTCAGGAACGAAGCATTCTCTACGTAGTAATCAGAGAGATACTGACGGGTCTTGAAACCTGTCTTCAGGAAGCTGGTGTTGAGGTTGTTGAGCTGTGAGTTGTTGTAGCTTACGGTCTCGAAAGCACCTGTACTCATACCCATTCCGTTGTATACATAGTTGTCGATGTTGGCACGGAAACTCATACCGAGTGTCAGCTGCTTGTATCTCAAAGATGTACTCAAGCCCATGATGTATTTAGGGGCTGGAGAATGATAGCGGTAGAGATCTGACTCATTGATTTCGCCATCATTGTTGAGATCAGCATAAGCACCCTCGATTGGCTTGCCTGTCTTAGAGTCGTAGAGCTGATGATATACATAGAACATGTATAGCTCATATCCCTCTGAGAGTACCTGGAACTGGTAAGCATCGATAGAGGGTCCTACCTTCACGTTGGTCTGGCTTCCACCCTTTGTGAGTGAGAGGTTCTTCACCTTCATATTCTGCCAGGTAAAGTTGTAGCTCAGATTCCACTCCCAGTCCTTGGTCTGGATAGGGGTTGCATTCAGAGAAACCTCGATACCCTTACTGTCTACATTACCTACGTTGGTAAGGATGGTCTTTGAGAAGTTGGTACCTGCTGCTGTTGGTACAGAAGCCAACAGGTCCTTGGTTTTACGGGTATAGAAATCGATGGCACCACCGATACGACCATCCAGGAATCCGAAGTCAAGACCGAAGTTCCAAGAGGTTGTTGTCTCCCACTTCAAGTCTGATACGTATGCCTCAGGACGGTAGGTATTGATATACTGTCCGTTGATGAATGCTTCGGCACCTGTCACACTGTATGTATAAACCGGCAGATAATTGTAGTTGCCGATACCTTCCTGCTGACCGGTAACACCATAGCTTGCACGGAGCTTCAAGTTAGAAAGCACCTTCTGGTTCTTCAACCAAGGCTCTTCTGTCAAAGTCCAGCCCAAAGCAACAGATGGGAAAGTACCCCAACGGGTATCCTTAGAGAAACGGGATGAAGCGTCTCGACGAACGGTAGCCGTCAGGAGATACTTTCCATCGAATGAATAGTTGATACGTCCGTAATATGACAACATTACATGACGGTAATCTGATGCCTTTACGGTTGACAGGGTTGTGCCTGCCGCACTTTTGGTATAATAAAGAGGTGTAGTACTCTTCCAGTACTGATAGTCGTAACCGGCTGTCAGGTCTACATTACTCTTGATATCTTCGAAATACTTTGCATAGTTGGCATAGAGGGTAAGCAAGCGGTTCTCGTTCTTCTGAGGACCATATTTGTAATCGCTACCGCCCAAAGACTCATCCTTGTTGTAGCTCTGTGCTGCGTAGGCAGGAACATAAACGGTTCCATCACCCTTGGCATAGTCAGCACCCACTGTAGCGTGGAGCTTGAGATCTGGCAGGAAGTGAACCTTGTAATCTACATCCATCGAACCGATGAAGCGGCTCACCTTACTCTTTGAATCATACAGATCAACCAGACCACGAGGGTTTCTTACACCTGCATTCACAGGAACGCCGTCAGCATCGAGTGCCTCGTTGTAACCACCATATTTGTCGTTGCCGGAATAAACCGGGATGGTTGGGTTGAATGTGGCGGCAGCCCATACGGCACCACCATTATTGAATGAGTTGTTATTGAGAGTTCCCTTGGCGTTGATGGTCAACTTCAGGTGATCCTGGAAGAAGCTAGGAGTCAACACTACGTTACCTGTCCAGCGCTCTACATTGTCCTTGCGAACCAGACCACTCTGGTTATAATAGCCTACAGACACACGGAATGGCAACCACTTGTCGATGCTGCCGCTCACGCTGAGGTTATTATCGGTACCGAAAGCGGTACGGTAAACCTCATCGTTCCAGTCGGTATTGGCAGTACCGAGCAATGACTTCTGGTTAGCGCTACCATACTGGTTGATGACATTCACAAATTCATCACGGCTGAGCATATCCACCATCTGCGCACGGGTCTGGAGACTGTTGGTGGTATTGAAGTTCACCTTTACAGCACCCTGCTGTCCCTTCTTGGTGGTAATGATGATGACACCATTAGAAGCACGGGAACCATAGATGGCTGTAGAAGAAGCATCTTTCAATACAGTCATGCTTTCAATATCAGAAGGGTTGATCATGCTGAGGAAGTTGCTGCTGTTACCAGAGATACCACCCTGCTCCAATGGCACACCATCGAGCACGATAAGAGGGTCGTTGCTGGCATTCAGAGATGCACCACCACGCACACGGATGGTACTACCGGCAGAGGCAGAACCACTGTTGGACATAATCTGTACACCCGAAACCTTACCATTGATCAACTGTTCTGGAGAAGAAACAAGACCTTTGTTAAAGTCCTTCGATTTCACGGTAGCCACGGAACCAGTAAGGTCGCTCTTTCTCGCTGTACCATATCCGATGACCACGACATCAGCCAGCGCCTTGCTGTCGGATTCGAGTTTCACCTTCATATTGTCAGAGATAGAGAGTACCTTATCAATATAACCGATATAAGATACCTTGATCTTCTTGGCTGAAGAAGATACCTGAAGACTGAAGTTACCGTCAAAATCAGTAACCGTACCGCCCTTTTCGCCTTCCACCATAACAGTGGCGCCAATCAGAGCCTCACCATTCTGCGCATCAGTCACCTCACCTTTGATGGTTCTTGTCTGCGCCATGAGTTGCAGACTTCCGATGACTAACAATGCCACGAGAAGCAAACTTCTCTTTGCTAAATTCTGGATTGCTTTCATTGTTTTACTTTTAGGTTGCGTTTTACGTTTAAATGCGTTTGCGTTTAAAATTGTTTTCGGTTGCAAAAGTAGGGAAAAGAGAAAAAAACAGCAGACAGATTTCAGACAAAAATAAAGAAAAAACGGACAAAAGCAAATCTTTATCTAGCTTTTGTCCGTTTTGTCATTTAAAAAGCAGGAATCTTTATCAGATTCATACCTGATATCTCGCCGGTAACAACTTTCCTGTTAGAAAATTACCTTCTTCTTTAGAAAATTACCTTCTTCACGCTTACATGTCCATCATGGTTCACCTTCTTGACGATATTGATACCTTTCTGAGGTGCAGAAAGACGGGAACCTGCCAAATCATAATACTCTATGCGAGAGGAGCCAGTTTCTGATGCCTTTTCTGCAAGAGAGATGCCTGTAGTAGCACTTGTCAATACCTTTCCTTCTGCATCATAGGTCTTAGCTGTGCTGTAGTTCTTGATGGCATGATCGAGTTCAGACATATCTACCGTAGGAAGTGCAGAGGTATAAGCCTTCCAGATTTCTACCTTACCTGCACCAGAATACTTCTCGCAGATAGCAGGAACATCCACCGTCTTGTCGAGATAATGCTGGGTGTAAGAGGATGTGGTTTGAGTAGGAACCCAATCTATCTTGGTAACAGGAAGTGACTTACTAATCTTAGCGCCATCAATATTTGTGTAACCTTCCATCAAGTTGTTACAGCCCTTGTAGATACAATCATAGCCTTCTGCCTTAGAGATATTCAAGCTACCACCTCTATCTGAGCGGATAGGCGACTTCGTGTCTTCGAAATAGCAACCTTCTTCGTATGCCACAGCTCCTGTACGGATATCCCAGCCATCCTCGCAGCCACGCATATAATTATTATAATAATGTATATGACCGCCACGCTGGAGAGGAAGACGGGAACCTTCTATCTGATCAAAGAAATTGTGATGGAAAGAGATGGTGCGGCAGTTCTCATAAACATCTGAATCACCCTTACCCCACAAACAGCTCTTGTCATGATCGTGGAAATAATTATAGCTGAATGTCATCCACTGTACATTATTCTTGCAGTCGAGCAAACCATCATAGCGGTCTTTATTGGCAGCACCACCATTGAAAAACTCACAATGATCTATCCAGATATGTCCACCCCAATTGGTCTTGGCACTTACCTTATCAGCCTGGATTCCGATGCAGTCAGGGTCGCCCACTTCTACTTGTGCACCATTACGCCAAGCCACAATCTTATTCTCACCTGTTTTGAGCACAGGTACACCCTTCATGGTGAAACGACAGTTGCGGATGATGATGTTATCAACCGACTGCATCACGAAGGTGATATGAGAAAAGAGAGGAGCCTCACCTGTTGTTGGATTCACCACGCCAATCAAAGTCTTGTTAGGAGCAACCATAATGCGCTCGCCATAGACAGACTCCACACCAGACTTTCCACTCTGGTCATCAAGCAAGCGACCGGTACTCAGATCATCCACATAGCACTTGATGCCTGTAGTAATATCATGATCTACGATAACAATGTATGGGTCTGCTGCCTGAAGATAAGCCTGCAGCTGAGAGAAGTTATCAGCCTTCACCACCTTACCACCGGCTCCGCCGGTAGTACCACCGGCACGATACCAATTAGTACCAGGAACACCTTCGTAGGCAGCGAAGCCATCTATAGAGAAGTCACGACCATCCTGGGTCTGTGCATTTGCCATCATTGAGAAGCCACAGAAGAAAGCTGAAGCCAATATGGTTTTACGGCAAGCAGCCTTGAACTGTGTAGAAAAAGTAGAGTTTGTTTGTTTTATTTTAGATAAGATTAGTTTTTGTTTCTTAAAAAAGGGCTGTCCTCTTCAAGAAAAGACAGCCCTTAAAATTATTATATACATCTTTCCCTCATTGGGTAAAACACATTCATTATTCTGTTACTGGGACAAGTTTGATGAGATATAAAGACTGAGAACCAGAACCAGCCTTGGCTATAGAATGATCACCAGCCTCAAGAGTTACAGAAACAATACCCTTGGTTGTATCACCTGTAACATCAGTACCATCAATCTTTAATTTTGCCTTTGCATCACCAGTATAACAAGTCATCTGCATTTTTGCTGTTGTCTTGAAAGATATTGATGTAGCTGATTCAATCTTACAATAAGCGTTATAAACGGTACCATCAATGGTTACACCAGTTGAATTGTTTCCATACTTACCATCAACAGTAAAGCTATCATTAGATGGTTTTGAACCAACAAAACTGCAAGTTACTGTACCCTCAATAGGAGTTACAGTGCTGCCACCTTCTGTACCACCAGTTGAGCCGCCAGTGCTACCACCTTCACCAGAACCTGTACCAGAGCCACCTGTCTCACCACCTTCTGTTGAGCCACCAGTAGAACCAGACTCGCCGCTTGAAGCGCTCTCATCACCGAAGATATTTACAAGACCTGTCTTGTAAGAAGAAAGAATATTATCGAGACCTGCGCAACGACCATAGTCTGCGTCATCTGTAGCATTATTGAATGTATAGTGAATATCACCCTGATTCAAACGACCAGCGCCATAGAAGCCTGTTACCTTAGCAGGTACATCAACTGCTGCATCTGGAGTGTAAGCATACATCTTAGAAGCATCAGTATCGAAGTTGTTGTAAGAAGTGCCACCAGCCTTGGCTACAACAGAAGAAGGAACTGTCTCTGAAGGAGAAGCTACCTCGTAAGCATCGAAATCGGTGTTAGAGTTCTTCCAGGTGATATAGCTGAAGTATTTGCTCTTTTCTGCAAAGATATTACCATAAGCTTTCAATACACCACCATTCTCACCAGAGAATGTACCATCGCCCTTGGCATCCGTACCCTGCTTAGAAATCATCATAGGATACTTGGTGTTACGGAAGTAGTTTGACTCAACAAATACACTTGCGCCCATTGTCACACCTACACCATACTTAGCTACGCCATCATAGTAGTTGTTCCAGATATGAACAGAAGATGTACGTACACGTGGGTGACGAGAGTCTGAGTGGTCGAACCAGTTGTGGTGGTAGCAAATCAGGTTATCAACAGTTTCCTTCTTCATACCACAGAGGTTTGACTTACCTGTGTCGTGATAGTGGTTGTAAGAGAATGTGCAGAAAGAAGCACCATCCTTAGAGTCCAAAGAGCCATCACCCTTACCGTGGTCACCGCTACCCTTCTCACCATAGAAATAGTCGTTGTTGTGAACCCAGATGTGCTGAGTTCCCTTAATCTCCATGTTGTCGTTGCTTGAACCCTGGTTGAAGAAGGCCATATTACGAACCTCAACATTTGTACCATTGATGATTCCCAAGCCGAAGCCATTGAAACAAGCATCATCACCGATACCCTCGATGGTAACATTCATGACTGTAGTTTCGCTATTGCCTTTCAACAAAAGACCCTTCTGGTCAGTCTTAAGTTGGTCGCCAGCATCAGCAGTCTTAATTTCGCCAATAACGCGAACAGCAAGAGGAGTTTTATCCTGACCTTTCTGCTTTGCAAGAAGGATATCGCCAATACCTGTATATTCAACAGGTTTTTTACCATCGCTCAAAGAAGCCTTGATAGTCTTGAAAGTATTCTTTGTAACATAAAGAACCTTAGCACCTGCCTTCAAAGTACCATCATTGTTGTAAGCACCTACACCATCGCTGATACCCTTATGAGCAAAGCCCTGACGGTCGTAGTTGACAACCTTCAAGTTGTCGGCAATACCGTAAGCTGAAGTTTCTGCGCCACTAGCATCAACAGCAACAACCTTTAAAGAATAGTTACCAGCCTTCAAACCAACAACATCCACACGACCATAAGAACCGTAGTTACGAACAAGCTGCTGGTCTACCTTGGTATAGTCAGCATACTGACCACCCTTTACATAAACATTGTAGCTCTTAGCATCAGAAAGCAGAGTCCACTTAGCGTAAGCACTCTCCTGCCATCCCTTGCTCTCTGTAATAGTGATACCCTTCTCGGTTACCTCACCACTCTCGCCACGCTCAGCAGCCTTGGCAAAGCTCAATTCCTTTACTGTAGCATCGAACTCATCATTCTCTGCGCCCGACTTAACAGGAACAACGATGGTCTTATCTCCCTCGAAAGTTACCTTGCTCAAATCTTCTGTATTATAATAGTTTACAGAACCACTGTTTGTAGTTACAAACATCTGATTCTTATATGTATCACGGCTAACAGCATTGCTTACCTTATTAGATGCATCTGGGTCTACCGGTTCAGGAATTACAGCATTAGGATCCTTTACTGAAATACTGTAAATCAATATACCACCATCAGTAGTAGTCAAAGTTACATTACCAGTCTCTGTAACAGTACCTGTACAAGTAGTCAGACTCGTAGACTTTGTAGCGAAACCGGTAGTTCCACCAACATTGGCACTTGCATAAAGTCCACGGGATGTTTTGCTACTTGCCGTCTTGCAAACAACAGTTACAACCCAGTCTTTCTGAACATTAGGAATTGTTACAACAAGATTAGAACCATTCAACTCCAAATACTCACCATTATAGTTCAAGCGGATTTTACCGCTTTGGTTTGCAGGAGTACCACTGCTTGAAACTACAGCCGCACCACACTTAAAGAGCAAGCCCTTGGCAAAGTTCAATTCTGTACCATTAGCTGTTAAAGCTGCATTATCCAAAGCAGAAAGAAAATTGTAACGACCCTTTGTTGCATCATTATACCAATTGGTAGCATCAGCATTAATCAAAGCTACATCTGCATCACCGATGAATGGATCACGATCTGCAAAATTCCATGTCTGTGCCATGACTGCACTCAAACTCATCAAGAGGAGTGCCAAAGTAAATACCATTTTCTTCATTTTGCGTTCCTCCTGTTTTACTTGATGATTACTTTCTTACCATTAATAATATAAACACCCTTAGACAAGCCCTGGAGGGAAGAACCTACACACTGGCCCTGAAGGTTATAAACCTTACCCTGCAATGCCTTCTTGATGCCTTCTACCTGACTGATGCCGGTAGTGGTGTAAGAGAATGAAAGGGTTACGAGCGACATGTCTGCTTGATCAGATGAGTTATCTGCATAATGAAGAACGACATTGTCACCATCAAAGGTAATCTCTGTGACAGTCTTGTCTATGACTTGACCATCAATCTTAACCGTCTGTTTGCTGCCGGCAAATA
>JAJXAL010000238.1:0-1639 GCA_021628325.1 Segatella copri
TTCTTCGGTTTCCCGTTGTCGGGAGCCGCCTTGTTCTCGTTTTTAGGTTCATTCTTCGTCTGTTCCATATAAATAAAGTATTACATTATGATTGTTGTCCGGCTTTACGGACAGTTCCACCTGTCCGGCATGGTCTGTTGCTATCCGGCTGCCGTCATTCCTGCCGATGTCATAGACGGCTTTGCCGAAGGTGTAGAGGGCAAGCACCGCGAAAGCGGCGAGCATCGCCAGCACGATGCGTTTGCGTGTCTTCGGGGGCAAACCGTCCAGATAGCCTTTGAGCCTTGCCACCAGCATTTTCTTTTTGTCGTGGATCCTCCAGTACGCACGCCAAAATGATTTTCTGATTTTCTTCATATCCGTTTACCTTTTGATGGTTTGTAAATCCTTGTTCTCGATGATGGTGAATCCCTCGATGGTGAAACCGTTGGGATTGTCGTCCGAACGGGACGAGTTCAAGAGGCGGCACGTGGTCACGAGGCTGCGCTCGGTGACGTTGCTTTGCCGGATGATCTTCTGTGTGGCGTAGGTCACGGCACGGTAGGGATAGCCGTTGAAGTCGCATACCACGCTGTCCACCTTCAGCACCTGATTGATGTTTCCGGCGATGATGCGGTTGTAGTATCCCTTCTCGGCGAAGTCCGAATAGTAGTTGTACACGCTTTTGTCTGCCAGCAGCAGGGCGCGTTTCACGTTATGCTCTATCGCGCTCTTTTCGGGTGAGAGTGTGAAGAAAAGCTCGTGGAAGCGGCGCACGTGTTCCCTTGCCTCCGCCGGACGATTCTGCGACAAGTCCTGCGAGAGAGCCAGCATCAGCGACTTGCCGTTGTCCAGCACGTAAATCTTTTCCCGTTGCCGTTCCGCAAAGCGGTAGGAACTCCACACGCTCCATACCGTTATCACGGCGCACAGCGAGAGGAAGACGATACCGAACAGGCGTATCTGCCTGAACGATGATTCGATGTTTTTAAGTGACTTAAATTCCATTGTTATTTATTCGTTTTTAATTGTCAGTTGATTATTTCAGCAGTTTCCCGGCACGTCCGACCACGTTTCCTGCGGTTGCACCCGCCACGCTGCCCGCCATGCTTCCGGCTCGTCCTGCCGTCTGGTTCACGTTGCGACCGTAGCTTCCCATGCCTCCGGCTTGGATAATCCAGCCTGCTACCGTGGGGATGGTGAAGTAACCAATGATGCCGATTATCATGAAGACGATGTACACACCGTCGCTCGAATCCAGCGAGAAGTTCGGGTCAGCCTGCATCCGTTCGATGTCGCTTTGCAGCATCAGCACCTGAATCTTCGCCAGTATGGTGCTGAACATATCCGACACGGGCAGCCACAGATAGACCTGTATGTAGCGGCATATCCACTGTGTAAGCGTGCTTTGAAAGCCGTCCCACACCGATATGGCGAAGGCTATCGGACCGAGTATCGCCAGCACCACGAGGAAGAAGGTGCGGATGGTGTCTATCACGAGGGCGGCGGCTTGGAACATCAGTTCCAGTATCTCGCGGAAGAAGTCGCGGATGCCCTTCTTCATGTTGTACATCCCGCGCTCGATATACATCCCCGCCATCGTCACCATGTCGCCGGGCGACCAGCCCAGTTCCTCCAGCTGTTTGTCAAACTCCTCGTT
>JAJXAL010000239.1:0-1623 GCA_021628325.1 Segatella copri
GTCGAATTAGAGCTGTGGACCAGCAGCAACGAGAGCCTTACCAGCCTCGTTTGTCTCATACTTCTTGAAGTTCTTGATGAAACGAGCAGCCAAATCCTTAGCCTTCTCCTCCCACTGAGAAGCCTCAGCGTATGTATCACGTGGATCGAGGATCTTAGGATCTACGCCTTCCAACTGTGTAGGAACTACGAAGTTGAAGAATGGGATAGTCTTTGTAGGAGCTGCGTCGATTGAGTGGTCGAGGATAGCGTCGATGATACCACGTGTATCGCGGATAGAGATACGCTTGCCTGTACCGTTCCAACCTGTGTTAACCAAGTATGCCTTAGCACCAGACTTCTGCATCTTCTTTACCAACTCCTCAGCGTACTTAGTTGGGTGCAACTCCAAGAATGCCTGACCGAAGCAAGCAGAGAATGTTGGAGTAGGCTCGGTGATACCGCGCTCTGTACCAGCCAACTTAGCTGTGAAGCCAGAGAGGAAGTAATACTTAGTCTGCTCAGCGTTCAAGATAGATACTGGTGGCAATACACCGAATGCATCTGCTGAGAGGAAGATAACCTGCTTAGCAGCTGGACCCTGAGAGAATGGACGCTGGATGTTCTTGATGTGGTAGATAGGATAAGATACACGAGTATTCTCGGTAACAGTCTTATCTGCGAAGTCAATCTTACCATCCTTATCTACTGTTACGTTCTCGAGGAGAGCGTCACGTGTGATAGCACCATAGATATCTGGCTCAGACTCCTTGTCGAGGTTGATAACCTTAGCGTAGCAACCACCTTCGAAGTTGAACACACCCTCGTCGTCCCATCCGTGCTCATCGTCACCGATCAACTTACGCTTAGGGTCTGTTGACAATGTAGTCTTACCTGTACCAGAAAGACCGAAGAAGATAGCTGTATTCTCACCATTCATATCTGTGTTGGCAGAGCAGTGCATAGAAGCCATACCCTTCAATGGCAAGAAGTAGTTCATCATAGAGAACATACCCTTCTTCATCTCACCACCATACCATGTGTTGATGATAACCTGCTCCTTAGAAGTTACGTTGAATACAACGGCTGTCTCTGAGTGGAGACCCAGCTCCTTCCAGTTCTCAACCTTTGCCTTAGAAGCATTGTAAACGATGAAGTCTGGCTCCTGATCGAACTCAGCCTCGTTCTGAGGACGGATGAACATATTTGTTACGAAGTGTGCCTGCCATGCTACCTCAACGATGAAACGTACCTTCATACGTGTATCCTTGTGTGTACCGCAGAAACCATCTACTACGAACAACTTCTTGTTAGAAAGCTCCTTCTTAGCGATTTCCTTAACGGCATTCCAAGCCTCTGGAGTAGCCTTGTGGTTATCGTTGTGATATTCCTCAGAATCCCACCATACAGTATCGTGAGATGTAGCATCGTCAACGATGAACTTGTCTTTAGGAGAACGACCAGTGTAAATACCAGTCATTACGTTAACTGCACCGAGCTCAGTCTCCTGACCAACCTCAAAACCCTCGAGACCTTCCTTAGTCTCCTCATTGAACAATACCTCATAAGAAGGATTGTAGAGAACCTCAGTTGTACCTGTGATTCCGTACTTTGCTAAAACTGACTTATCAAACTTTGCCATTTT
>JAJXAL010000240.1:0-1618 GCA_021628325.1 Segatella copri
GGCAAGCAGGATGTATTGCGCTATGTATTGACAGCCAATGCGCCTGAGACCAAGGACAACAACTTTACCTGGAAGGATTTCCAGGAGCGCAACAACTCTGAGTTGGTTGCCGTTTACGGTAACTTCGTAAACCGTGCCCTCCAGCTCACCAAGAAGTATTGGGGCGGCGTAGTTCCTGCCTGTGGTGAATTGCAGGAGGTAGATGAGAAGGCTATCGCTGAGTTCAAGGACGTGAAGGAGAAGGTAGAGCAGTATCTTAACGTATTCAAGTTCCGCGAGGCTCAGAAAGAGGCTATGAACCTGGCTCGTATCGGTAACCGATACATCACAGAGTGTGAGCCTTGGAAGGTTTGGAAGACCGATCCTAAGCGTGTGGAGACCATCCTGAACATCTCCCTGCAGTTGGTTGCCAACCTCGCCATCGCCTTCGAGCCATTCTTGCCATTCTCTTCTGAGAAGCTCCGCAAGATGATCAATATGCCTAACTTCGAGTGGACTCAGCTCGGCAGCACAGATCTCCTCAAGGCTGGTACCCAGCTCGGTGAGCCTGAATTGCTCTTCGAGAAGATTGAGGATGAGGTTATCGAAAGACAGCTCCAGAAGCTCGCTGACACCAAGAAGGCTAACGAGGAAGCTTCTTATCAGGCTGCTCCTATCAAGCCAGAGGTTAGCTTCGATGATTTCGAAAAACTCGATATCCGCGTAGGTCACATTCTGAACTGCGAGAAGGTAAAGAAGTCTAAGAAACTCCTGAAGTTCACCATCGACGATGGTTCTGGCGTAGAGCGCACCATCTGCTCAGGTATCGCAGCCTACTACGAGCCAGAGCAGCTGATCGGCAAGGACGTATTGTTCGTAGCCAACTTTGCTCCTCGCAAGATGATGGGCATCGAGAGTCAGGGTATGATTCTGAGTGCTGTCAACTTCGACGGCTCATTGAACGTAACTTCTCTCCTTGGCAAGGTTAAGCCAGGAAGCCAGGTTGGATAAAGAATCATAGAATCATCTGATTATCAGATAAGGTAAAAGCCTCAAATCCTTTGCGGATTTGAGGCTTTTCTTATTTCTATCCAAATATTCTTTTATAATGTAAAACGATAACCCACGGTAAAGGTCAGAGCCTTGTTCTTACAGTTATCCCAATCACCCTTGCCAGCCTTGGTCAGGCTCACGTTGTAACGGGCATCCAGAATCACGTTCATATATTCATAGCTCAAGCCCAAAGGAATGGCTACATCCACCTTCTTGGCAGGCCAAGGAGCTTCGGTTTCCTGCATATCCTTGTATGTAATAGACCCGTTTTTATCCTTCAGAAGGTCGGTTTCCTCTCTTTTCACCTTGCCGTCACCACAAAGGAATCCCACCTGAACGCCTGCATTCACCGACAAGCCCTCTACAAGATAGGCTTTCAGCATGAGCGGTACCTGGATATAATCGAGGTTCACATGCTGATTCTTAATACCTGTATATTCCCCTTTTTCAGCATTCTCAGTCAACTCGCAGTCAGGAAAGCGCATACCCTGTCGGGCATAATAAGCACCCAGCGTAATACCCAGGCCCTTATCTATGCGATATTCCACATCTGCGCCGCCCATGAATCCAGCCTGATACTTAGGCT
>JAJXAL010000126.1:0-5115 GCA_021628325.1 Segatella copri
CTTGTTAGGGACTTGCACCCATTAGAATAAGCTCATGCCGAGCATACAGAAAAAGCCAAATGCACTATGCCTGATAGCGCATTTGGCTTTATATATATAAATAGGTATCAGATAACACCAAACTGATGCAAGAAGATGAGCAGAATGCAGATTGGACTGACGAAACGAATCATGAAGAGGAAGACGGGGAACAACTTACCACTCACCGTGCCCCAATTCGTAAACTCATCACGCACTATCTTCTTCGGTACATACCAACCCAGGAACAGACAGGTGACAATCGAAGCAAGCGGCATCAACAGCTGCGCCGTGAAATTGTCACAATTCGTAAGGAAATCCTTACCGAAGAATCCCAATCCTGGAACTGCTCCCTGAGAAAGAGAACAGAATACGGCAATGATGCTGCAGGTAATGGTCTCTATCCACGCACCCTTGGCACGGGTAATCTTGCGTTCCTCATAAATCATCGCCGTACCAATCTCGTGCATGGAAATCGTAGAGGTCAAAGCTGCCAATACCAACAAGGCATAGAACAATACCGAGATGATGTAACCCACCACCGGCATATCGCCAAATGCCTGCTGGAACACATTAGGCAAGGTGATGAAGATGAGTGACGGACCACTATCAGGCTGCACACCTACCGAGAAGGCTGCCGGGAATATCATCAAGCCTGCCAATACTGCAATAAGCGTGTCGATAACAACTATCTGACTTGCCGATTTCAAGAGATTGGTCTGGCGGCTGAAGTAAGATGCGTATGTACACAGACAAGCCGTACCCAAACTCAAAGAGAAGAAAGCCTGCCCCAAGGCTTCGAGCAATACGTTCTCATCAACCTTTGAAAAATCAGGATGAAACAGGAACTGCACGCCCTTCATTGCTCCCGGCAAAGAACAGGAAGCAATAACGATGACAACCAGCAGCACGAAAAGCAGCGGCATCAATATCTTGGAAGCTTTCTCGATACCATTGCGAACACCTCTTACCACCACTGCATGAGTAAGCAGGATGAAACCTACAGCCCATAAGGTAGGACGAATAGGATCGGAAGCAAACGTCTGAAAGTAGGTCTTCACATACTCCGGATCGCCATGCACACCACCTATGATGCTGGCATAGAGATATTGCAGGCACCAACCTGCCACCACGGCATAGAAGCCAAGGATAATCATGGAGGTGATGACACCCACCAGTCCTACGGTTCCCCAAGCCTTGTTCTTACCCAAATTACTATAAGCCCGCGCAGCATTGGAAGCCGAATGGCGACCAATAATAAACTCGCTCATCATGCCAGGCAAACCCAACAGGATGATACAAACCAGATAGATAAGGATGAAGGCGGCACCTCCATTCTGACCTGCCATATAAGGAAAACGCCAAACATTACCCAAACCGACAGCCGAACCGGCTGTGGCGAGAATGACGCCCAATTTACTACCGAAATTACCTCTACTCTCCATTATTTTAATGTTTAATGGTTTGTATTCAATGTTTATTGATAAAACACCCAATACTACACCTTATTATATATAGCTTATCCCAAAACTCCGAACTGATTCAGAAATACCAGGAAGATAAGGATAGGACAGACAAACTTAATCAGGAAAAGGTAGACATTGAAAACCTTTCCCTTCAGGGTTCCCCAATTGGTAAACTCATCCTGCACCACCTTCTTCGGAACATACCAACCCAAGAACAGACAGGTGAGAAGACCTCCCATAGGAAGGAACAGCTGACCCGTTACGAAGTCGAACCAGTCGAACAAGGTCTTGCCACAGAATAACAACTTATCTGTAGCCCCCAAAGAAAGCGAACAGAATGCACCAATGATGGCACAAGATACCGTAACAATCATGGCACCCTTCTTTCTGTCAATCTTCAACTCCTCATAGAAGAAAGAAGTATTCACCTCGTGAAGCGACATCAGGGATGTCAATGCTGCCACAGAAAGAAGTACATAGAACATCAATGAGATAATCCATCCCAATACCGGCATTGATGCAAACGCCTCGTTAAAGACATTTGGCAGGGTGATGAAGATAAGCGAAGGACCACTATCCGGTGATATTCCTACCGAGAATGCTGCAGGGAAAATCATCAATCCTGCAAGAACAGCCACCATCAAGTCGATGGCAGAAATCTGAATTGCAGATTTCAAGAGATTGGTCTGACGACTGAAATAAGATGCATAGGTACAGATGCAACCCATACCGATGCTCATGGAATAGAACGACTGTCCCAAGGCATTGAGGAATACATTCCTATCCACCTTTCCGAAATCAGGCTTGAGCAGGAACTCGACACCTTTTCCGGCATCCGGCAACAGACAGGAAGCCACCACGATAATAAGAAGCAGGATAAACAGAAGCGGCATCATCACCTTGGATGCCTTCTCGATACCTCCACGAACACCATGGATAATCACAAAGTGACAAATCAGGAAGATTGCCACCGTCCACATGACCGGACGGATTGGATCGGCAGAAAACTCCTTGAAGTAATTTGCCACAAAAGTAGGGTCGCCATGCAGTTCGCCCATGATACTGGCATAAACATACTGCAAGCACCATCCCGAAACCACCGCATAGTAACCAGTAATCAGGAAACCCGTGAGCACTTCCAAATAGCCCACCCACTTCCAAGCCGTACCATTGGCAAGCTTGGTATAGGCACGTGCCGTATTGGAGGCACCATGACGACCGATAATAAACTCTGAAATCATACATGGGATGCCCAACAGAAGTACGCATCCGATGTAAACCAGAATAAAGGCTGCACCACCTTCCTGACCAGCCATATAAGGGAAGCGCCATACGTTACCCAAACCTACAGCGCCACCAGCAGTAGCAAGTATCATTCCAATCTTGCTACCAAAACTTCCTCTATTTGATTCTGCCATTTTCTTGTCTTTCTCTTACTAATTTCTTAACGTTTCATATTATTGACTGCAAAATTATAAAATAATTCCGAGATATATGCAATATTTGAAAGCAAAAATACAAAATTAGTAATATTTATGCAACTTTTCGTACATTTTCAAGAGAAAAAGGCTTTAAAATGCTCTTCTAACGATATTCTTCCGGCAAAGTATCACGCCATTGCGAGAAAGGATTTCCCAGAAGATGAGAATTGTAGAAGCGTTTATCACCCGTTACCTCCATTCCGATGAAGTCAGGTTTCTCATATTCTTCCGTCTCACTTCCCAGTTCTACTTCAGCCATTACCAAACCTTGATTATCACCGTAGAATTCATCTACTTCGAAGGTATGGTCTCCACTCTTGACAAGATAGCGACGCTTATCGATAACTCCACCTTGACAGAGTTGCAGAAGATGCTGCGCCTCGTCCATGGTTATTTCCTTCTCAAACTCATAACGGGTCATACCACCGTTTACCGACTTACCTTTAATCGTGAGATAAGCCTTCTCGTCTCTCGTGCGAATTCGCACCGTAGCCCCTTCAGCCGGAATATACCCCTGCTGAATATGACTAGAAGAAAAGGCGGCGCTTTTATAAGCGTCGCCCTTCTTAACGAGGAATTTTCTTTCTATCTCTAATCCACTCATTGTTTTATACTAATGATGTTGCATAGATGGCAAAAAGAATACCGAGGACTATCAAGCCACCGAATATCCACTTGATTACTTTCTCGCCTTTTGCAGCCTGTTTCTTCTGATAAGCCTCATGTTTGGCTCTTCTTAAGTCTTTATTTCCACTCATAGTCGTATATTTTTTAGATTATTATTGTTGTTCGTCATCATTCGTAGGGAACTCCATCAGGTATGCCTTGATGAAATCATCTATCTTGCCGTCCATCACGCCATCTACATCCGATGTCTGATAGTTGGTACGGTGGTCTTTCACACGACGGTCGTCGAAGACATAACTTCTAATCTGGCTTCCCCACTCTATCTTCTTCTTACCAGCCTCAATCTTAGCCTTAGCCTCCAGACGCTTCTTCATGGCGCGGTCGTAGAGTTGACTCTTCAAGAGCAGCAATGCCTTGGCACGGTTCTTTGGCTGGTCACGGGTTTCGGTATTCTCGATGAGGATTTCTTCTTCCTCGCCGGTATCAGGGTCAGTATACCAATAACGCAGACGGACACCCGACTCCACCTTATTCACATTCTGACCACCGGCACCACTCGAACGGAAGGTATCCCAGGAGAGTTTGGCTGGGTCTACATATACCTCGATGGTATCATCTACCAGCGGAGTTACGAAGACGCTGGCGAAACTGGTCATTCGCTTGCCCTGGGCATTGAAAGGAGAAACACGCACCAGACGGTGCACACCATTCTCGCTCTTCAGATAACCATAAGCGTACTCACCGCCCTCAATGGTCATCGTCACGCTCTTGATACCAGCCTCATCGCCTTCCTGCATATCGGTGATGGTTACCTTATAGCCATGAGCCTCAGCCCAGCGCATATACATACGCATCAGCATCTGTGCCCAGTCCTGGCTCTCGGTACCACCGGCACCGGAATTAATCTTGAGCACGCAGTCCATCGGGTCTTCCTTCTGGCGAAGCATGTTCTTCAACTCCAGGTCTTCGATGGCTTTTATCGCCTTGGCATAATCGGCATCCACCTCTTCCTCGGTCACCATTTCGTCTTTATAGAAATCGAAGGCAAGCTGCAGTTCATCGGCATAAAGACGTACAGTCTTATAACCGTCGAGCCACTTCTGGATACCTTTTACCTTCTTCATCTGCTCCTGTGCATACTTTGGGTCTTCCCAAAAGTCAGGAGCCTGAGTTCGGAGCTGCTCCTCTTCAAATTCTACTTTCTTCTGGTCTATATTGAGATAACGGTGCAGAGCTTCTGCCCTGTCCATCACATCCTTCAACTGGTCAGCTGTAATCATTAACTATTAACTTTGAACTTTGAATTTTGAACTTTGAACTTTATGATTACTTTGAACTTCATCTTTATCCCCTCCAACTATATGATAAGAGTCATCATCATAAAGAGTTATCATAAAGTTCAAAGTTCAAAATTCAAAGTTCAAAGTAAAACCATTACTCCTCATACATCTTGTCAATCTCCGCCTTGTAGTTCTTGTTGATGATAGGGCGGCGAATCTTCAAGGTATTGGTCAACTCACCCG
>JAJXAL010000126.1:5215-9804 GCA_021628325.1 Segatella copri
TAGTTCTTGTTGATGATAGGGCGGCGAATCTTCAAGGTATTGGTCAACTCACCCGACTCCATAGAGAAGTGGTGAGCCAGGAGGGTAATGCGCTTAATCTGCTCATAATAAGCCAGATGCTGCTGGAGAATTTGGATACGGTCCATCAGCATCTTCTGCACCTTCTCGTTAGCACACAAATCTTCACGGCAGGTGAAGGCGATATGATGCTCACGTGCCCAGTCCTCCACGAGACGGAACTCTGGAACGACGAGGGCTGATACGAACTTGCGCTGGTCGGCTATAACAGCCACCTGATCGATAAACTTATCTACCAGGAGCAACGATTCTACCTGCTGCGGAGCGATATACTTACCGTTGGATGTCTTGAACAGGTCCTTGATACGCTCGGTGAGATAAAGCTCGCCGTCCTTCAAGTAGCCGGCATCACCGGTATGGAAGAATCCATCCTTGTCGAATGCCTTCGCATTGGTGGTATCACGATGATAATAGCCCGGAGTGATGGTAGGACCCTTGAGGAGCACCTCATTATCCTCACCAATCTTTACCTGAATGCAGGAGATAGGGCGACCCACCGAACCCAGACTGCGTTTCTTGTCAGCATGATCGCAAGATACGGTAGCAAGACTCTCGGTCAGACCATAACCCACCACCATATTGATACCGATGGCATGTACAAATTCCTCTACTTCCGGACTTACATAAGCACCCGCTGTAGGGAAGATATTCGGTTTTTCCAAGCCCAACTGCTTGCGAACCATGCTCAGAACGGTCTTGTTGATAATCTGATATTCCAACTCCAATGTCAGAGGAGGGCGCTTGCAGTTTGCCAGATATTCTATATTCCGCTTCTTTCCTACCGCCAAGGCATGGTAGAAGAGTTTCTTCTGGATAGGACCGGCATCATCCATCTTAGCCTTTACGGCGATATAAACCTTCTCCCAGAAACGTGGCACACTACACATACAGGTAGGATGCATCTCTCTCATACTCTCCTGAATTTCATGAGGATAAGTATTGATGATGAGTTCGGCACCTTCGCTCAAGCAGAGGTAAGACCAGGCACGTTCAAAGATATGGGTAAATGGAAGGAAGTCGATGACGCGGTCCTTGTCGGTAACAGGCACGCATTCGTCGTTTGCCTTCAATCCTGCATAATACTGACCATAGGTCAGCATCACGCCCTTGCTATCTCCAGTTGTTCCACTGGTATAGAGGATATTAACCAAATCATCCATACTTGCCTGCTTGTAGAGTTCCTCTACTTCTGTCTGACGAGGAAGATTCTCACCCAACTTCAGGAAGTCCTTGAAATAGAGGGCAGCAGGATCGTGTGTACTGATGCGCACGCTGGAATCGAAGATGATGATACGTTCCAGAGATGGACAGAGGGCAAAGATACGGTGAGCCTTGTCATACTGCTCCTGTTCGCCAACAAAGAGGAAGCGAATCTGCGCATCATTAATCATATATTGAATCTGCTGCTCGCTGCTGTTGGCATAGAAAGGCACAGAGGTAACTCTGATACCGTACGCACCGAAGTCGGTGTACAGATAATGCACACAGTTCTGCGAGAAGACAGCGATTTTGTCAAGAGGTTTAGCCCCAAGATTCAGGAGGGCATTGCTCACTTGTTTCACTCTTAAGGAAAAGAGGTTGAATGAAACCGATTGCCACTGGTCGCTGCCAAACTTTCTGAAAGTTAAAGCAGTTTTCTCTCCCCATTTCTTGGCGAGATCATGTACCAGTACCGAAAGATGACTATTAATCTGCATAAGCTTATATTTATATTCTGATGCAAAGATAATAGAATTTGTCAAGAACACAAAATAAAAAGATATTTTTTCCACTTTATCTGCTCTTTTTTTCGTATCTTTGCCCTCGAAATCAAAAAATAGGGAGATTATGATGACACAAGAAGAATATGTAAGCGATGCCGTGGATTTGCTGAAAAAGCTCATCGCCACCCCATCTGTAAGCAGAAACGAGAAGGAGGCTGCCGACATCATGGAGCAGACCATCCGCAAATATGGTTTCGAACCTCATCGTGAGGCGAACAACATCTGGATTATCGACCCTCATTACGATGAGAGCCGACCTACCCTGCTGCTCAACGCTCACATCGATACCGTGAAGCCTGTGGCTTCATGGACACGCAACCCGTTTTCACCGGATGTAGAAGAGGGTGTACTTTACGGTTTGGGCAGCAACGACTGCGGCGGCGGTCTCTGTTCGCTTCTCCAGATATTCAGAATGCTGACCGCAAAGCCTCAGCAGTATAATCTTATCTATCTGGCATCCGCCGAAGAAGAGGTGTCGGGAAAGGATGGAATTACCCGTGCCCTGCCTTTGCTTCCGCATATCGACCTTGCCATCGTAGGTGAACCTACCGGCATGAACCCTGCCGTAGCCGAAAAGGGACTGATGGTGCTGGATGTGATTGCTCACGGAAAGAGCGGTCATGCTGCCCGCAACGAGGGAGTAAACGCTATCTACGAGGCATTGGATGATATGCGATGGATTCGTGACTATAAGTTTGAGAAGGTAAGCGAGTTCCTGGGGCCTACCAAGATGACGCTTACCGTAGTGAATGCCGGAACCCAGCACAATGTGATTCCGGATAAGTGTACGATGCTTGTGGATATCCGCACCAACGAGTTTTACGACAACGAGGAGGTTTACAAGTTTATCTGCCAGCACCTGAAGAGCGAGGTGAAGGCTCACAGTTTCCGTCTGAAGTCATCCCGCATCGACCCGGCGCATCCTCTTATCAGGAAATGTGTAGCCATGGGCATGAAGCCATTCGGCAGTCCTACCCTCAGCGACCAGGCTCTGATGCACTTCCCATCCTTCAAACTGGGTCCTGGCGAATCTTCCCGCTCCCATTCAGCCGATGAATTTATCAAAATAAGCGAGATAGCTGATGCTATCGCCAAATACAAAGAGCTCTTAGATGGCGCTGCCATCTAAGAGCTCTGCTCGATTCATCTATATTATATGTTTACCTGCAGAATTACTTCACTACCTTTTCTGCAGAAGCATTTGCACCATTGATAGGAGTACCGGCAGTACCATCGTTGATAAAGAACTTAGCCTTGAGATATGCCGTAGGAATCTGAACCTTATACCAACCAGTCTTACCATTATGAGAAGCAGATGCATCGAAAGTCATCTTGACTCCTGGCCATGCAGCAGAAGAGGTTGTGCCATTATAGAAGTAGCAATAAACATTCTCCCAGTTGGAAGCATTATCGAAGTAAACATACTCTGGATCAACGGTCTCATCTTCATGTACCTTGGTCACAGTAGTGCTGTATGCTCCGTCAACATAGTAGCCGTGGTTGACAAAGTCCACGTTATTAGTTAACTTATTTCCATTACCATCCAAGAAAATGAGTTGAGCAGGAGCAGTTGTCTCGATGCCATCATAAGTCCACTTGAAGACATTCTTTCCAGAAACACTCTTACCTACAAGAGGCAACTTTTTATGGATAGCATCATTCCATTCACCAGCATACTTAATTATAGGCTTAACATTGTTATTCCATACATATACGGCTGCTGCCGTATTGGATGTCTCCAAGAAACAGGAGATTTCGTCAGCCTTGCCCAATTCTGGAACGTAAGCCTTCACCTTTTTGTAAGTGACCGAACCTGTTTCTGTCTTGCCTTCCTTGTCAGTTGCACCCCAAGTGATAGTAATATTCTTACCATAGGCAACATCAGCACCTACAGTAAACTGCTTGGCAGCAGTAAAATCCTGCTTCTCACCGCCGTTCACCTGAATCCAGGCAGAAACAGCATTCAAAGGAGTAGCAGTCACAGTGAGCGTCTCATCAGAGAAGACTGTACCATCAGCTGGATTGAAAACAACCTCAGGAGGCAGCACAATAGAACCAGCATTATAGATGACAGCAATACCTGACTCGCCAACATGACCAGAGATTGTAGAAGCATCGACGGTGAAAACGCCACCGCCTACCATATCCTTATAAGTACCAGGCTTGAGCCACTTGCCGTCGCCAGCACCATTGGCTACAGTCACGTCACGATCAGAACCTCTTCCCAATACGATAATAGCGCCACTCTTACGAACCTGAGCACAAACGCCATCACCTTTTACATAATAGTTAGGCTCGCCGGCACAAGCATTGTGCATGTAGTTTACCTGAGCTACTTCAGCATCTTTGAAGTGAACACTTCCCTTATCACCAAATTTGATATCATTCTTTGCCTTCTGAGCAGGACGGGAGAAATAAAGAGCTGTAGCACCATTATTACCAGCTACGACAGCATACGCACGGTCGATAACATTCTGGCTTTTATTCTTTGACTGACCACCATCGTTGGCATAAGTATCATGGCTTTCACCCCAATAAACCAACTTTTCTGTCTTTGCATTTCTCTGATTGAAATTGCCAACAGATCCATTGATAGAACCACCAGCGAAAGAATCGGCAAAGCCGTTACCATAACCATTATCAGTAATACTCATGTAGGTCTGATACTCTGGGAAAAGGGTCTTATCATCACCACCAGTACCATCAAGGATCTCACCATAGTTGTACATCTCCTGATCCACCACATTC
>JAJXAL010000241.1:0-1589 GCA_021628325.1 Segatella copri
ACGTTGGCATTCAGTCCACCACCATAAACATCGAGGTCGTGATAGTTCTCGCCTGCTGCAGCTCCAGCCTTTCCACGAATCAGCTGATAGTGATCCTTGAATTTGTTATAATAGAATTGAGGCGCAATCTCCCAGGTCTTCTCCTGGTTGTGCAGACTCAGATTGAGCGAAGCCAGACCGTGGTCTGTCTTCTCATATTGGTTGTTATATTTGGCGCTGTAGAAAGTATTGGCACCATAGCTTTGGGTAGCGATACCCAACTGGGCGATGATGTCGAAACGCTGGTCGTAAGAGAAAGAGAGATTGCCGTAGCCCTGTCCCTTCTCGAAGTCGCTATTCTCCGTGCCGCCATCCGAGCGCTTGTAGCCTCCGCTTACGGAATAAGCTTGGGTCCACTTACCCGTTTCAAAAGCTGTTTGAATGCGTCCCTGTGCTCCGAAGCTTCCAAAGCTTCCGCCTTCTACACTTGCAGATACCCCCTCACTCTTAGCCTTCTTGGTTACGATGTTGATGGCACCATTGAAGGCTGAAGTTCCGAATAAGCGCGATGCTGCCCCCTCGAGCACTTCGATGTGATCGATGTCGGCAAGAGCTACAGGAAAATCAGAAGCATTGTGACCAGTCTGAGGATTGGAAATGTTGACGCCATTCAAGAGAATGGTAATCTGGTCGAAGGTTCCACCATTGATGGAGATATCCGTCTGAACACCAAAGCCACCACGCTGACGGACATCCACGCCGGTAGCTAATTTCAATACATCGTTGATAGTCTGCGCAGCCGCACGATGAATATCGTCGCGGGTAATGACAGACACAATCTTAGGTGACTGCTCTACAGTCATCGGCGCACGAGATCCGGTAACGCTCACCGCATCCAGCTCGTAAGCCTTTCCGCCCTTGTAGAGGGTAGAATCAACCTTGGCTCCTTCTGTGCTTACGCCTGCTGCCTTAGCATGGCTCAGGGTAGCAACGCTGAGTGCACCAACAAGTACCTCTCTTCCCAAAACTGCGAAGAGTGAGTAATTCTTGTTAGAGAATCGGTTGAACTTCAAGCTGTTGCGCTTGTTGAAAATTGTTTTGTACATTAAATTAAATGTTTATAAATGAATAATAAATCGAAGCCTTCCGCCTTCCCGGCTTTCGGCATTCGGGGTGCAAAGGTACTGCCTTTTGGGCAACTGACAAAATAAAATGTGAATTATTTTTTCAACTGCCGATGCAAAGTTAATGTAAATCAAGGTCGGTTTCCTACCTCACAAATCGTATTCAATTCAGCCTTCTTGTGGCATAAAAAAGTATTAATTAGGCATAATCCTCAATAGGGTGATGCGATTTTCTTAAAGAAACATTTGCTTTTTCAGATTATTCTTGTATCTTTGCAGTTGATATGGGCAGCATTCAGCAATCAGAATACTGCTGTCGCAATTTTATGGTAATTAGAAATTAAAAAGAAAGGAACAGATAAGATGGAAAAGATCAACGTAAAAGAACTGAATGACAACGTCTTCGAGACTATTGGTAAGGAGTGGATGCTGGTATGTGCCGGCAACAAGGATCATTTCAATATGATGACCGCCTCTTGGGGCTGT
>JAJXAL010000127.1:0-9173 GCA_021628325.1 Segatella copri
GTCCTGCGGTCTGCGCAATCTCGATAATCGCCGTATCATCCACGATTCCGTATTCCGCCTCAATCCATCTCATCAGCGCATCATGGGCATGAATCTTCACTCGCTCTCCCTTCATCGCCGAGAGGAAAGCATCGAGCATACCCTCTCCCCCATCACTCATTTCCAGGGTAATAATTTCGGGAGAAGCATCATCTGAATCCAATTTCTTCATTTCAGAAGCAGCATCAGGAGACAATTTCTTTATTTCGGGAGAAGCATCATCCGCATTCCATTCCTTTAATCCCGAAGCAATCGCCTCATTTACCTCTCTGCTCGAAAGGCAACCCTTATAAGAGTCACAAGCTATTATTATCTTCTTATATCCAGCCCCATCCATCAGTCTGAGGCCATCATTTTTCCTATCCATATCCTATTTATATTATATCATTCCAAGAATCATCGCCTATCAAGCGATTCCCCTTTCAGCCCGCAAAATTAGCCATTATTCCTGAAGCCACAAACCTTTTTGAGAAAAACTTTCAAAAACAGATGCTTCTGATAAGAGCTGATCTTTTTTCATATACTCTATTCAAGTTTCTTTACTTCAAAATATTGACATATCCCTTATTCTGTACCAATTCAGAATTTAAATCGATGCATTTCTGAGGAATCGGGAAGACAGTGGTGTAGCCGGAGGATTCACCCTGAAGAGGCGTACGGAGATCGTAGGCACCGGTGAATTTGCCGAAACGGATGAGATCCTGACGACGCCATCCTTCCCATACCAACTCCAGCAACCGCTCTTCCAGAATGTTATCGAGCGTAGCCTTACGATAAGGCATTCCCACACGGGCACGAATCCTATTCAACTCCTCATCACCATTCTCTCCGTTTCGGACCTTTGCCTCTGCCTTCATCAATAAAGCATCTGCATAGCGGAAAAGAACTATGTCGTTACTCTGCAACTTGCCGTCCATATAAGAGGTTCTATCCACCTCATACTTCGCCATTCTCGCTCCAGCCGTCTTGACAAACTTACTGTTGGTCAGGTTTTGAGCCACTTCAAAAGGCTGATACTCCAACGGCTTTCCATTATCCATCAGCAGTTCATGACCATCTACCTTTACCACTCCCGCCACAAAGTTCATCTTGCAACGGGCATCTTCATCAGCCTCGCCATAATGATTGGCTTTCATCGTAGAAATCGTGGCACAGGTACCATTCTCACTTCCCCATCCCAAGACACCGCCATGCGTATAATGGTAAGAGCGGAAGAGATAATGGAACTGGTTGGTATAGATATTCTTATCCATCGGAATCGTGAAGATATTCTCCTTCGATGTCTCATTATGCGTAGAGAAATTGAATGAATCATCCGACTCCAGGACATAGCCTTCTTCTGCCAGTTTATCACAATAATAAATGCAGGTTTCCCAGGCATTCAACTTCCTGAAGTCCACCTTATCGCCATTACGCAAAGAGGCATCAGAAGCCGGCACAGAGAAATGAATGTCACTTCCCTTCGGACGGCTCGCATAACCCTGGGTCCAGTCATCATACATATAGATTTCTGCATTCAAAGCCAATTTCGCCAACAGAAAGTTGACTACCGGCTGGGTGATGCGACCATAATAATTGCCTTCCTTATTGCTGTGCTGGTCGGGAAGTGAAGGCAATACCTGCTGCAACTCCTGAAAGACAAACTGGAAGATAGAACTGCGATCTGTCTGACCTTGGAACAGGCTGGAATGGAGCTGTTCTGCACTGGAAAGGACCAATGGAACCCGACCGAACATGTCCATAGCATAGTAATAGAACATAGCCCGGATGGCTCTTATCTCAGCCCGATATTCCTCCTGCTGTGCGGCAGAAAGCAGGGCCGACTTGTTGCTGATAATATCCAAAGACTTATTAGCCAGCACGATAACCTTATAAAGGTACTTCCACGTATCATAAAGAGACTGGTCATCGGCACTCCACCGATGCTGGTACATGGCATTCCAGAGGCCACCATCATACCAGTCGCCGCCTCGAATCGGAATCATCGCCTCATCGGTGGTCAGCGTATTATAATCGTAAATGCCACGGCAGGTGCCCTGGATGCCCTCACTCTCGTTAGCTCCACCTATATAATTATAGAGAGAAGCCACGGCATTGATATAAATATCAGATGCAGAGCCATAGATGGCATCCTCGTCCAACTGATCCTTAGGATGTTCGTCCAGGCAGGATGTCATAGACAATGCCGCCAGCAGCAGAAATAAAAATCTATATCGTTTCATAACTTTCTGATTTTAGAATTGAACACTTAAACCCAATGAGAAGGTTCTGTAAACAGGATAAGTCCGCTTATCATCAATACCCATCGTACTGTTCACCACGTAGCTGTTAATCATCGGAGTCAAGCCGCTGTAACTGCTGATGGTGGCAAGATTGTTGACACTCGCCGAAACTCTGAGCGACTGCACCACGCCCTTTCGGATAGGGATATCATAGCCCAGCGTGAGATTCTCAAAGTTGAGATAATCGCCCTTCTCCAGCCAATAATCAGAAACATTCTGGTCAACGATATTCTTCTCAGGAGCTCCCTTCAGCACATTATAATCCGGGAAACTCGACATATTGGTGTAGGCTAAACCCGTACCATTGAATATCTTATGTCCAAAGGCTCCGTTCATCTGCAATGAAAGATACCAGTCGCGATAACGGAAACTGATATTGGAACCCAACGTTACTTTAGGAGTAGCCTGACCGGCAATATATCTGTCACCGCCATCACTCAAATCTACGGTTCCGTTCTTGTCCAAATCTTCGATATCATAGCGGTAATGCCCATTTCCATCTTCTATAATTCCCTTGCAATGAGGAAGATAGAATACCCCCAAAGGCTGACCAACTATCTGATAGACCACATTGTTGTAACCACCATGCTGACCGGCGCCCGACAAGGCACCCATCGCAGTAATATCGGCTGCCGACATCTGCATTCCGTCATATTCACCACTCAGCGAGAGGAGTTTGTTCTTCTGCCAGGAGAGATTCATATTGATATTCAGTTCCATGTCCTTCTTCTGGATAGGAGTGAAGGAAACGCCGACCTCCAAACCCTGGTTGCTCATAGAACCCAGGTTTGCCAACAGTTTATCATAGGCAAAAGGCGGAACCGGCACATCATAGGCATAGAGCATGTCGGTGGTCTTGGAATAGTAATATTCTGCCGTCAGAACCAGCCGGTTGTTCCACAATCCCAAATCAGCTCCGATATTCCAGGTAGCGCGGGTTTCCCACTTCAGATCAGGATTGTTATTGCTAATCATTCCCATCGTAACCGTAGGAGAACTGTTCACCGAAACAATTCCATTCTGCCGCACCGTATTCAAAGTGGTATAAGAAGATATTCCGCCAAGATTACCTGAGCGTCCATAGCCCGTACGCAGTTTCAGCATGGTAATTTCCTTGAGAGAACGGAGCCTTTTCTCCTGCTTCATATCCCAGGAAAGAGAGACGGATGGAAAGAAACCCCAGGTATGGTCATTACCCACCATCGAAGAACCATCGCCACGCATGGAAACCGAAAGACTATACTTATTATATAAGGTGTAGTTGACATTGCCCATCACAGAAGCCAGGGTCGGATCTTCGTACTTGCTGTCTGTCCCACCGAAAGGCCGTGATGCAGCAGCACCTATATTATGGTAATACATGTCGTTGTTGGTTATTCCCTTCGCAGAAGTCCAGAATCCCGTTCGGATATCCTTCTGATATTCTGCACCCACCATTGCCTTCAGATTGTGGATTCCCCACGAATGCTGATAGTTAAACGATACATTGGCAAGCCAGTCCTCGCTCTTGAACTCCCCACGATAGAGATTGCCCTGCGCCCAAAGCCAGGTAGGACAGAACTGGTTGTTCTCGTTGGAAGCATAACTGTATGCTCCGAAGGCAGAAACACTCAGAGAATTTGTCATATCATAGTTCAACTTCAGATGAGCATTGAAGTTCATGTTCTTCGTATCATTACGCTCCTTGAGCACGGCACCGGGAGGATTCACCTGAGATGCAGCCCCATTCTTCACCCAACTGCCGTTCAACTTATCATAAGGATAAGTAGGATTCATGGCATCGGCAGAATAGAAAAGCGCCTGACTGTCGAAGATATCATTGTTCTTGAAAGACGAACCGAACACGCCGAAATCTCCCGTCAGTTTATCGCCAAACGCCTTCTGGGTGACATCAATCTTAGCCACCAGATTACGATAGCCCTTGCTCCGAATAATCGTGTTATGGTCGATATAGCCAAAAGAAGCGCGGTAGTTGCTCTGCGGAGTGCCACCGCTGAAGGCCAGATAATGGTTCTGAATGTTTCCGGTTCGGGTAATCGCCTTGCGGAAATTGGTATCATATCCCTTATTGTTATACTCCAGCCCATACTTCTGTGCAGCAGCTATGTATTCGGCGGCATTGAGCATCTCCATACTTTTGTACATCGCCTCTATACCATAGTTTCCCTCGTAAGAAATCTGAAATCCCTTACCCGTACCCTTCTTGGTCTTTACCTGGATAACGCCCGAAGCACCACGGGAACCATAGAGTGCCGTTTCGCTGGCATTCTTCAGTACTGTAAAGCTCTCTATATCGGCGGGATAGATTGTAGCAAGCGTCGCCACATCAGAAGTAACACCATCAATAATCACCAGAGGATCATTGCCGCCCATGATAGAAGTTGTACCGCGAACCCGGACGGAGTTCAACATAGCAATACGGTCAAGACCATTGGTAGTGACGTTAACACCTGCCGTCTGTCCGCTCAAGGCATCCAGGGCATTATTGAGCACACCCTTCTTCAGAAGTTCAGGCTCCACTACACTCACCGAACCTGATAAGCGCAAGGAATCTAAGCCTTCGATGTTCACAGACTGAGCACAGAGGGTTTGGGGTGCAAGAATCATCGCACCCATCGCATAAAATATGGTTTTTAACTTCTGTTCCATAACTATTTCATCGTTTAGTCAAGGTTCAATTCGATTTTCGATTGCAAATATAATAAAAAAGAGTGATTCAAAGTACGTTTTCTTGAAAAAACTTCAAAAAAAACAAGCTTCTTGGAATTATTTAGTTGGTGACAAAGTTACACTTTTTTGTTGAGATAACCGCATCATCTGGCAGAAAAGTTTAAAATATTTATCCTTTCGTGCCAACATTACCACTTTCAGTCCGCTGGCACACAAGTTGCAAAAACAGAGAGTGAAAGCTGAAGCTAAAAAATAAAGGGGTTCGGAAGAACAACGGAGTTTCGAGGCGAAAGCAAAAAAATAACAAGAATATTAACAAGCAGAAATCCCGACGGAGCCGTAAGGAACCGAGAGGACGAGTAAAATAAAATTTGGAGGTTTTAATTATGTTGTTAGCACGTAGAAATAATGATTCAGATTGGTTGAGTAACTTCTTTGATGATACTTTATTCAATACCGAAGTAATGTCACGTATGAATGCTACTGCTCCTGCCATTAACATCAAGGAGACAGATAAGAATTACATCATGGAGGTTGCTGCTCCTGGTTTGAAGAAAGAGTGGGTTCGTGTAAACATCGATAACGATGGTAATCTGAACATCGCCATCGAGAACAAGATGGAACACAAGGATGAAGACAAGCACGAGCACTATCTGCGCCGCGAATTCTCTTACAGCAACTACCAGCAGTGTTATACGCTGCCTGAGGATGCTGATCGTGAGAAGATTTCAGCAAAGGTAGCTGATGGTATACTCGAGGTCGAGATTCCAAAGCTTACTCCTAAGGAGGAGGCTAAGACTACAAAGAACATCGAAGTCAAATAATCATCTCCCATAAATGATGGAGGCAGATTCCAAAGCAATTTGGAACCTGCCTTTTTTTGTGCCCTTACCTGAAACATCGCATTTTTCATCTACCTTATTATCATGATTTTCATGGAGCAGCCGAAAGTTTTTTACCATAAATCTTTTTTCTTCCATAATTAATATGTAATTTTGCAGACTGAAAAGCAGATATCAAAACTCCTGCTTATAGATTTCAGAACATTTATATAAGAAACAGATGAAGAAAACAATTCCAGTAATAGGCATGGCTTGCAGCGTATGCTCTGCCAATGTAGAAAAGAAGCTGCAGTCGCTAGAAGGCATCAACTCCGCCTCGGTATCCCTGGCGAGCCGAACAGCCCTGGTAGATTATGACCCTGACATTATCTCTCTGGAAGATATGAAACGGGAAATCAGCAACGCCGGCTACGACCTCGTTATCGAAAACGACAGAAGCGTGGAGGAAATCAACCGCAGAGAGTTCACCCTCCTGCGCCGCCGAACCCTCGCTTCCTGGCTCTTCGCCATCCTGACCATGTGTTTCTCCATGGGCTGGATTTCCCTGGGTATGGAACAGAATATGATTTCAGATGGCGTTGCTTCGGCTCATCACTCGAGTTCCTTCGCCAACCAGATCTGTCTGCTCCTGGCACTCGCCAACCTGCTCTACTGCGGCAAACAGTTTTATGTTTCCGCCTGGAAGCAGCTCCTGCATCATACGGCAAACATGGATTCGCTCGTAGCACTCAGCACCCTTATCGCCTTCCTCTTCAGCACCTTCAACACCTTCTTCGGAGAAATGGTATGGGGAGCGAGAGGCATAGAATGGCACACTTATTTCGATGCTTCCGTGATGATCATCACCTTCGTGCTGACCGGCAGATGCCTGGAAGAAAAAGCGAAGGACAGTACGGCGAGCAGCATCCGACAACTGATGGGAATGCAGCCGAAAACCGCCCGACTGGTGACTTACGAGAAGATAGAAGGCACCAACGACTACAAGATGGAGGAAGTTCCGATTTCCACCATTCAGATAGGCGACATGATAGAGGTAAGAGCCGGCGAGAAGATTCCGGTGGATGGCGTGGTTACCCAGGCAGAGAGTTTCATGACTCCCGATGCTGCCTATGTAGATGAAGCGATGATCAGCGGCGAACCGACTCCGGCGATGAAAAAGGCAGGCGACAACGTGCTGGCCGGCACCATTCCGAGTCAGGGAAAGCTCCGCATGAGAGCCAAGCAGATTGGCGAGAACACCGCCCTGGCACACATCATCCGCATGGTTCAGGAGGCGCAGGGCAGTAAGGCACCCGTGCAGCGCATTGTGGATAAGGCGGCACTGATCTTCGTTCCAGCCGTGGCAGCCATCGCCCTCATCACCTTTTTAATATGGTGGCTGATAGGCGGCAACGCTGCTCTTCCGCAGGCCATCCTTTCAGCCGTAGCAGTATTGGTCATCGCCTGTCCTTGCGCCATGGGCTTAGCTACTCCTACCGCCCTGATGGTAGGCATCGGCAAGGCGGCGCAGAAGCAGATTCTCATCAAGGATGCGTCGGCGCTGGAGAATCTCCACAAGATCAACGCCCTCGTCATCGACAAGACCGGCACCCTCACCATTCCTAACCAGAACATCGATTTCACCAAGCAGGAGGATTTGGATCTGGAGACGAGAGAGACCCTCAAGCCTCATGCCCAGGAAGCAATGAAGCTGCTTCAGGAAAAGGGAATAGAGGTTTATATGATGAGTGGCGACAAGGAGGAAGCGGCTCATTATTGGGCTGAGAAAGCCGGCATCAAGCATTACCAGAGCAAGGTGCTGCCTGGCGACAAGCAGGCATTGGTAAAGAAACTTCAGGACGAAGGCAAGCAGGTAGCGATGGTAGGCGACGGAATCAACGACACTCAGGCCCTAGCCCTTGCCAACGTGAGCATGGCGATAGGAAAGGGAACGGATGTGGCGATGGATGTGGCGCAGATTACGCTGATGAGCGACGACCTCCTGGCACTTCCGGAAGCCGTAAGACTGAGTCAGAAGACGGTTCACATGATTTGGCAGAATCTCTTTTGGGCGTTCATCTACAACATCATCTGTATCCCGCTGGCAGCCGGCGTCCTTCATATCTTCGGCATTGATTTCCAGATAACCCCGATGTGGGCAAGTGCCCTGATGGCCTTCTCCAGCGTAAGCGTAGTGCTTAATTCGCTGAGGTTGAGATTGGCGTAAAATGAAAGAAAATGGCAGGTTCCTGATGCGTTAATTTGGAACCTGCCATTATATTTTTCCCTCCCTTTCAAGCATACCAAAATACACCTTTCTTTTACAGAGAAAGGAGGAGAAAAATGCCCTTAGAAGCAAGAAAAAGTGGTTCCGATGGCACTTTCCACCCCTTCAGAAAGCTAAAATAAGAGGGGTAAAAGGTAGGATGAAAGGGGAAAAACGAGGAATTTCTTGATATATTTTTGTCAAGATTCTAGTAAAAAAGCAAGAAAACTGGGGTAGAGAGAAGATGAATATGTGCTGTTCCTACAATACAAAACATGGTACAAGCCGAAACTATAATATAAGCTAATTTACTGATTACCATTATATTACAATCATCCATCTCTTCTTCTCGAATAACTATCAGAAGCCTAATCCGGTCATTATCGGTCACGGTCATTTTCGGTCATTTTCGTTTTCGGGGGCGCAAATCTCCCCTATAGTATTATATAAATATATTTATATATACTATAGACCCAAATAACCGAATCATTTTTGAAAATGACCGAAAATGACCGTGACCGAAAATGACCGCTTTCCCAACATCAAAAAACGATTCCAAAGGCAGCTTTTGCAATCAGATGCACAAACCGAAAACGCTTATACCTCTACACATCAGCTACTTACGCACTATTTTCCAACATTCTACCGGAAAAAGCTTGCTTTCTGCTTAGAATTTTTGTATCTTTGCACCGGCAATCGAAAGAACAGCCTTCTTGTGCCAAAAGTCGGTCATCTATGACGACCGAGGCTGGTCTTAATAGATGGCAGGCGCTGGTCATCAATGAAGACCACAAAATGGGCAGAGAACGGCTTTCTGGGGAATTGTGATTCAAGGAACTCTTAAACGCAGACAGAGCATGATCAACTTCAAGAACTTTCAAAACTTCAAGAAAGACTCCAGCATTACAAACAAGTGGGGAGAGTTATTCCTCCCCCTCTACCTTGCAGCTGTCGAATCCCATCTCCTTGGCTTTATCAGGACCAAAGGTAAAATAGATGGCTTCGCCCTCATCACAAACCTCGCCTTTAGAGTTCTCCAAAGTCAGGTGGATGGTGACGATGTTGCGGCGCTGACTGGCGATGTGACCACGCACC